>JAPULM010000191.1 GCA_027294925.1 bacterium | reverse complement strand
CAGTGCCAGGCCGCGCTGGCGCTCCGGAAAGACGCTTATCAGGATCACCGCCGTCAGCCCTTCCAGTGTCCCCATGATCAGGCCTTGCAGCAGGCGCAGGGCAATCAGTATGGGCAGGTTGGTGGCCAACCCACAACCGATCGAGGCACCACATAACCCACCATGATGGCAGCAAACATGTTGCGAATCCCCAGCAGGCCGCCGAGCCAGCCGAGCAAGGGCATCACCAGGACGCGGGTAAGGAAAAAGCCGGTCACGACCCATTGCGCCGTGGCCAGATCAGTGCCGAAGGCAGCCATCAGGCGGGGAATGACGAGGTTGACACTGGTGCCGCCGAAGGTCTGAGTCCCTCCCGCCAGGAGCACGATGCCCGCCACGACCCATTTATAATACGGCGCCCGTGTGTCGAGCCGTAAAATCGTCGCGGGTTGCATGCGCGTCGTTGTTACTGCCATTCCGCTTCTTTTCCTCAGGTTCAACTCGCCATTGCATACAACTCGCCACTGTCACGAATCCGGAAGAGATGTTCTCCGATTTGAGCCCTCACGACTCGGATGCTTGCCCTCACATGTCTTCGACATCTACTTGTTCCCCCCAAGGGTGCGACTCTACCATACCTGCTCCTATAGGGTGTGTCCAGCTCCACGGGGGCACGCCTGAGGCGCTGACGAAAAATGGCCTTTTGCAATGCCTCTCTGTCGCCTGTGACGCTTGTTGCGGTTGCGTGCTGGTTTGCTTCTTTTCCTGTAATTGGTTGAGAAAGAGAACCAGGCTGTCTCCGTGTACATGAAGAAGCTTATGATTGTCCCGCAACTTGAGACAGAAATTTGTGCCTACCTTCACCAGTTGCTCCTTGAACAACAACGACACGTGTTAGCGTTTGTACGTGCCTTAGTTGCAGCGCGAGTGCGTGGGGTGCCAGGGCAGACATTGCTGCGTTTTGCGGGCACGATTAACACCGGCGACCTGGCCACCATGAGCCAAGAAATCGAAGACGGGTGTGAGCAAATCCATGGCGAAGATTGGTAGATTTCTGCTCGATACGAATATCGTGATTGCGCTCTTGCCAATGAGGCTATCGTGCGACAACGCCTAGCCGAGGCGAACGAAGTGTTCGTGCCCGGCATTGTGCTCGGTGAACTTTATTATGGAGCGCGCAAGTCCGCTCGTGTCGAGGAGAATCTTGCACGCATTGATGAATTTGTCGCGAGCAATACAGTGCTGCCAAGCGACACAGCCACCGCACAGCAATATCGATAACCGCTTCAGTGCGCTGCCATTGCCGGTTTGAGCCCGCGACTTCCAACGGAATGATGGCGTCTCGATTTTCGGTGACTCTTCCCAGTATCATTGCTGTTCGACGGCGAAGTGACCACCCAGGCGATAGGCCGTGGGATAGCCGATGCGTAATCCGTACAACACGGCCTCAGGGCGCTTGGCCAGGGCACGTTTGTCGGTGACCTTATCTGGTGTACTGTAAATCACCAGTTTCTCGACGATGGTTTCAAATTGCCATTAAGACATATCATAGAATTACATCTAAAATCACACTATTTTTCTAACTGCCGCCTTTTACCCTCTATAATACTCAACTCTGTCCTTCCCGCTGGCTTGGATTCCGCACCCTCTGCTGGGTCGGAATTGATCGTTTGTGATATTTCAGAGTTGTAGTATAGTTGTCATCCGACGGGGATACCATCCAGCACTGGAAGGTACAGGTTGAGGCGTAGGGTAACACGATGGTGGCCTGGGGAGACGACCCTTGATCAAAGCGGCGATTGTCGGTTTGGGTTGGTGGGGTAAACATATTGTCAGGCGCCTCGAGGCGTCTGACACCTTGAACATTGTGCGGGGTATCGATGTCAGTCCCGCCAGCGTCGGCGATTTCGCCACAGAACACGGCTTGCCGCTGTCCAACGACCTGCAGGACGCCCTGGATGATCCGGACATCCAAGCCATTATCCTGGCCACCCCGCATTCCCTGCATGAGGAACAAATTCTGCGGGTTGCCGGGGCGGGCAAGCACGTGTTCTGCGAAAAGCCGCTGGCGCTGAGTAAGACAAGCGCCGAGCGTGCGATTGTGGCGTGTGAGCAGGCAGGGGTGGTCCTCGGCATCGGCCACGAACGCCGTTACGAGCCGGCGCTGGTGGAAATCAAACGTCTGATCGACAGCGCTGAACTCGGCACCATCATACATGTTGAAGCAAACTTTAGCCATGACATCCTGGCGCACGTCGACCGGCATGACTGGCGCGCCTCACTCGTCGATGCGCCGGCTGCGGGGATGACCGCTATGGGCATTCATTTGACTGACACCTGTATTTCCATGCTGGGTACTGTAGAGCGAGTATTTGCCCAGACAGCGAAACGCCTCGGGGCATCGGCGTCGGGGGATCTTGTCTGCGTGCATCTGAGCTTCACAAGCGGTGTCACGGGCTATCTGAACGCGATTCTGGTGACACCATTTTTCATGCGCTTTCATGTGTTTGGATCAGACGGCTGGGCGGAGAGCCGGGACACGGTGCATCCGGAAGCGGCCGGTGTAAGCTATCTTACCGTCCGTAAAGCCGGGGGCGAACCCCAGACCCGTCAATACCACTCCATCGACACGGTACGCGCCAATCTAGAGGCCTTTGCAGAGGCCGCCGGCGGTGGCCCAGCCTACCCCTTCACGCGTCAACAGAAGCTGCACAATATTGCCGTGCTGGAAGCCGTGATTCAGTCAGTGAACTCTGGCGAGGCCGTCTCTGTTCCATAACGTATTCGATTAACGAAAGGGAGCCGCACGACAGAAATTAGCCGCTAGCTGTTAGCCTCTGTCGACCAATAGCGGTACGGAGAATTAACCCTGCCAAACTGTCGGGGTCAATGCACTACGCGGTACTAATCCATGAACGGCCGAGGATTCCAGACGATTTCCCACAGGTGCCCATCCGGGTCTGCAAACCAGCCGGCATAGCCACCCCAGCCGAGCTCAGCAGGTTGGTTGACGACCGCGGCGCCAGCAGCTTGCGCCTGTTCGATGGTTCGATCTACCGCCTGGCGCGATGACACGTTGCACGATAGGGTGACGCCCGTAAAACCGTGCCCGTCCGGCGCCACGTGGGCATAACGCGCCAAGGCATCGCGCGGCAACAGCGCCAGCCACGTCCCATTAAGCTGAAAGTAAGCAACCGGGGGCTTATCGTCGCGCATTGAGAGTCCGATGCCATCACGGTAGAATTGAATGGCGCGTTGCATATCCGACACAGCGAGGGTAATCACACTAATTTGTAGTTCCATTATGCCTCCTCTTGCTTGCTCTATGATAGCAAAAAGGGTCATTCAGTTCTCAGTTCTTTACTTTACAAGCGCAGGGAGAGAAAGATGCAGCAGGACCTTCGGAGTTTTGTGCGGGATTTCGAAGTAGCGTTCCCTGAAGATGTGATTCGGGTTGATGATCCCGTTGACCTGAAATACGACATGATGGCGCTGGTACTCGAATACGAGCGGCGCCGACGCTTTCCGATTCTTTTTTTTGACCATGTCGAGGGCCACGAGATACCCGTTGTCTGTAACATCATCGCTGGGCGACGCTGCCTGGCCAAGGCGCTACAGGTCAGCGAGGCCGAGCTGTCGGACACCTATGCCGATCGTCTCAAATCTTATATCGACCCGGTAGAAATGCCCGATCCCCCGTTCCGGCAGGTGGTCTGGAGCGGCGATGAGGCGGATTTGTCACGCCTGCCGATCCCGACCTATTTCCCTGGCGACGCCGGGCCGTATCTCACTGCCGGCATGCTGGTGGCCAAGCATCCGGATAGCGGCGTGGTAACGGAGGGCTATCACCGACTGCAGGTCAAAGGTCCGCAGAGAATGGGTTGCAGCCTGCATTCCCGGCGGCGCATGTTCGAATACTTTCGTCTGTCTGAAGAACGTGGCGAAAATATGCCCGCCGCCATCTGTCTGGGGCTGCACCCGATTGTGTCGATGGGATCGCTTTCCTATCCGCCGCCGGAGATCAGCAAATTTCAGGCCATCGGTGGCCTGTTCGGCGAGCCCATGGACGTGGCTCGGTGCTCGACGATCGATTTGCTGGTGCCCGCCTGGAGTGAGATTGTCATTGAGGGGGAATTGCTCGCCGGGGTACGTGAAACGGAGGGACCGTTTGGCGAGTTCACTGGATATTTTTCGGCCAGAAGCACCGAGAATGTCTTTCAAGTCAAGGCCATCTCCCTGCGACGCGACGCCTGGTTTCAGAGCATTGCCTCGGGGCGGGCTGGTGATCACCTGACGACGCTTGGTGCCCTACGAGAAGTCGAGGTCCGCAATGCCCTGCGGAAAACCATCCCCGGCGTCAAGGACGTTCATCTGCCTCTCTCCGGATGTTCGGCGTTCACGGCGTTTATCTCCATACACCAGACGCGGCCGGGGGAGGCAAAACACGCCATCGCCATTGCGCTTGGCGTTGACCACTATTTAAAATTCGTGGTGGTGGTGGATGACGATGTCGACGTATTCGACGAATCTGATGTTCTGTGGGCAATGGCCACACGGGTGCAGGCTGACCGCGACCTGGTGACGATTTCAGGCTCTCTCGGGGCGATTCTGGACCCATCGGCTAGTGAGCAAGGGGTGACGGCCAAATTGGGCATTGACGCCACCAAACCCATCGGCGATCCATTTGCCGAGAAACTGGTCATGGATGCCGACAAAATGGCCTGGGCACGCGATCTGGTCGATCAGTTGGGGGTTGTGGCGCAGCGCCCCTAATTTCCCTTGCTGTCGGGTGATTGGGCGGCAAATGGCGAACCGGCTAAGCAATGCCGCCCTACCGCATCTTGCCACAGCTCGCCCTGGCGATGGAGCTCGCCGAGCGCCCGGCTGACCGCCTGGAATCCGTTTGCAGCGAAGCGTTCTGCCAGCTCTGCGAAGTAGAGCGGCTGTTTTTCGATGCTGTCTCGGATAGATAACGCCAGGCTGCCGATCTCGACTTTAGAAGGTTGCGGGGCAAGGTCGTCCTTAGCGTCCCCAATATAGTCTTCGAGTTCAACCTGACCTGCATAGGCATAGGTGATACGCTGATAGCGCTCACGGGGAACATTCTCCGGGATGGTCGCATCGATGCCACACTTGGCGGTGGTCGGAATACGACCCACGAGGGGTTCCAGGCTCGGGTCTAGAGGCTTGCTGCGAGCGTCGGGAATAATAATGACATCTCGGTCGGCCTGCACGCAGGTCGCGATGGCCCACTCCACCTCCATAGCATCGAACACATCGATATGGTCATCCACGATCACCACATGCTTCATGTCAGCAACGCAGAGAGCCGCCATGATGGCATTCTTGCCATCTCCCGGTTGTTTCTTAATCCCGATAACAGCATGCCAGTGGCAACAGCCGCCCGGTGTCACATTGATGGCCGCCACCTGGATGCCCGCCTCCTTGAGTACGCGGCGCAGGGCAGCCTCATAAATAGGGGCGCTGATCCAGATGTTTTCCCATGGCATGTGCAATCCGTAGTAAATGGCGTCCTGGCGCATTGAGACGGCTTTGACTCGCACCTGGGGGTTCCAATGCAGGCCGCCCATCAAGCGGGTAAATTCCCCAAATCGCCCCTCCGGCTGCGTCCAGCCGGTCGGCAGAATCTCGGCCTCCAAGACAATCTCGCTGTCTGCGATACAGGGCACATCCACCGTCTCGCATGGGGCGAGCCGAACGGCCTCGCCGCGCAACCCACCGGCAATGCCCATCTCGCTGGTTCCGAGAGGCGCCTTATAGAGCGAGGCGATGAGCTCGATAGGATGCGTCCCAATGTTGATGGAGATAGGCAGGGGGCGGTTTTCCGCCAGCGCTCGCTCCGCATAGCGCCGCAGATTGTTGGGGGTAACGATGTCGATGCCCGTCAAGTTCCGCTCCTTCACCTGAAAGCGATAGGTCCCCGCGTTGAGCCCGAACTCAGGGTCATGGGCGAGGGTAACCCCTGCGGTAATCATCGGACCACCGTCATAAACCGAGAACAGCGGCACCGGTAAGTTAAACAGGTCGACATCGTCCCCGGCCTGAAAGATCTCATGCTCCGCCCCAGGCTCGACAACCATCGGCTCAATCGGTTCGTCCAAACCACGGCGTATGCGCGACTCGCACTCGGCGTAAGCACAGCCCATGGCAAGTGCTATCCGCTCGCGGCTGTTGGTAAGACCCGACAACACCGGCATCTCGTATCCAATAACCTGGTGAAACAGCAGGGCCTTATCGGACTTGTCTACCAACGTTGCGATATGACGGATGTCCACCGGCTTGTTGATGTCGATGAGTTCGTCCGCTTCACGTAACGCATCGAGCAAGGTTCGAAAATTGGCTGGCATGGATGTCTCCCCCGTGCAGTGGATTGAGCGCCCATGATGGAATACAATCGCCACGGGCGCGTTTATTTAGATAGCCTGACATTGCCAAGTCCCGGTGTCAAAGCGTCTGATTATGTCATATCTCGGGCAGAGGAGACAACACTATGCCGCACTCGGTCCAGCAGTGGGTTTTAGCCGTATGTTTACAGGTTGTGCTGTTTGCCACCCTGGCACATGGCGCGCCGCCCTTCGGCTCTCAGGCGGTGCCGCGAGACGCCTTCCCGGTGTTTGACAATCCGTCAATGCTTACGGTTGAAGTGGCCGAGCGACAAGGGGCCGTTTTTGCCAAAGACTCGGTCATTGGGGTGCAACATGGCGCTGAAGCCAAAGCCTATCCGATTACCGTGATGGGGGTGCACGAACTCGGCAATGACATGATCGACGGCATTCCTATTGCCATTAGTTGGTGACCGCTGTGTCAGTCGGCCATCGTGTATGACCGCAGGCTCAATGGCAAGGTGTTAAGTTTTGGTCACGCCGGCATTCTGTACAAGAATTCCTTTGTCATGTATGACCGTAAGACCGAATCGCTCTGGGTGCATGTCACAGGTAAAGCCAAGACAGGGCCACTGGCAGGGCAAAAACTCAACTTCATGCCCTCTACAATGGCAACCTGGGAGGAATGGAAGCAGGCCTACCCACATACCCTGGTGCTACCCGGACACCGTCGGGGTGGTTTTATGGGAACCTATCGAGGCAAATACCTCAACTGGGGACTTGGCTTGGCGGTGAATATCGGTTTTGAGGCCAAGCTCTACCCGTTTCGGCGGCTCAAGAAGTCTCAGGTGGTAAACGACATGTTCCGAGGTACTGAACTGGTCATCGCGTTCTATCCTAGCACCAGCACGGCTACGGCCTGGAAGCGCCGTTTGGGTGAACGCCTATTGACGTTTGCCGCTGCAGACCAAACTGATGCGTTTGGACACTTCCTCTTGCAGGACAACGAGACCGGTAGCCTCTGGTCTGGCATGACGGGGCAGTCCGTGCTGGGACCGCTAAAGGGGCAGCAGCTTGAGCAGTTGGCGCACCATCCTTTGCTTAACAAGCGCTTTCATGGTTTTTATCCTGGTGCCAAGGTGTTTGAATAGGATGTTCGCATATCAAGTTCAGCCGCCACTGGGCAATGATCGGAGCCATACACCTCTGATAAAATCGTTGCGGAGCCAAGACCAACGAGCAGCGCCTCAGAGATCATCACATAATCGATCCGCCAACCGACATTACGCTCCCTAGCGCCGCCGAATTGACGCCACCAGGTATAATGATCCGGCTCATCAGGGTGACGATGTCGGAAGGTATCAATAAAGCCCGCCTCTACAAAGTTTTGGAACCCACGCCGTTCTTCCTCGGTAAAGCCGTGATGTCTGACATTTTGCTTCGGGCGTGCCAGGTCGATTGCAGTATGCGCCACGTTGAAATCGCCACAAAATACCACCGGTTTATGCTTCTCTAAGCCTTTTAAATAATCGGCGCAACAGCGGTCCCAGTCTTGGCGTTCGTCCAGGCGACTCAGCTCACGTTTGGCGTTGGGCACATACACCGACAGCACGAAGAAAGCGTCAAACTCGGCTGCGATGATGCGGCCCTCGTGGTCATGGCGTTCTACCCCCATATCACACTGTACCGACAGCGCTTCGGTGTTCGAAAAAATCGCAGTTCCCGAGTAGCCCTTTTTCTCGGCGCTGTTCCAGTATTGATAAGGATGCGAGGGCAGGTCGAGGCTCACTTGATCGGGCTGAGCTTTGGTTTCTTGCAGACAAATGACATCCGGTGCATAGGCCGCCACAAAAGGATAAAACAGTTCCTTGCGGATGACGGCGCGAATGCCATTGACATTCCAGGAAATAATGTTCACAGGGGGCTCCATGCTGAGTGCCTAGACAAAAGTTTTGCGGAATAACCCCTTTTCTTTCCATTCCGCAATCCGCATTCTGTATCACGTAAAGGCGCTGTCTTCTCAAGGTGCTTCTGGCAGTGGCTCTAGGCGGGGGATGTCAGTGCTGTCTACGAGACAGCGATGCACGAGACTGAGAACTGAATGACCCTACTCTCAAAGTCGTACAGCTTGGCAAACAATACCACCACCCTGGCTGCCAAGGTGATGGCGGTAGGCCTATTAGAGCGCTGGATAAATGCGTTGATAGACGCCTGGTGAGCCTGAGGCATGGGTCATCAAGTCACGCATTTTGTCGGAATTTGGTGACGAAGTCTGGCGCTGTTGATGCCAGGCATCGGTTTCCGACACCTGCGGGTTGTCGAATTCATATACGGTCGTGTAGCGCACCTCACCCGATATATTACGATAGCGCCGGGCATAAAACACGCCAGGCACTTTGCGATAACCGGGAATATATTCACCATTGTACCAGGCGTTCCATTCATCGTCGGCACTTTCAGGCACCGACATGCGGCCGATCTGCAAGGCGGGCGGCATGCTTCGCTGCGGATTTTCCATCTCAGCGGGAAACAGTTGTTGGCCTAACGCCCGCGCCATGTTGCTACCAACCACTGATGGTGAAATGCGCCGGCTCCAGGGACTGGGACTAGCGCGCCATTCCTTGAACGCCGGCGTTTCTAGGGCATCGGTGCTTTCGAGTTCATAAACCGCAAGATACTTTGGCCCGCCTTTGGTCGCCACATACCGAGCTGCATCGAGAATTCCGGGCAGGGCCAGTAGTTCCGGCAAATGCTCAGTATTGTACCAGGCGTTAAATTCTTCGTCGTACTTGGCATCCATATCGGTATAGACCAGATATATACCACGTCCTTTATTCGCCATCTGCGCTCTCCTTGGCAACGTTGATCTCAGTTGTGGACACTCGTGAGGCATGGTGTCGCTTATAGGTGACCTACTATATCAAGACCTACTATATCACGGATCGAAATTGCAGTGAAATTGCTCAGTGGCAGGCCGGCCGATCAAAAGATCGGCGTTATAAATATATCGCAGCACGTATCCTGTCTGCATAAATTGAAAATCGTACTTACAATTCATACCATGATCGAGGCCTACTATTCGAGACTTGGGTCGTGTCTGAGATCTTGAAGTCTCGCCTACATCGGGGCCTTCCCGAGCGCATGTTTCACATGCGTGAAGCCAGAGGCTTTGAGGTAGACCTGCTGATTGAGGAAGGCGACCGGATGATTGGCGTCGAGAAGAAATCGGCCGCCACCGTTGCGCCCGACTTCTTCGTGGCCCTGCGATGAATCACTGCAAATACTTGCGCGGATCGGCCAGACGGCCTTCGATGGCGCTGGCCACCACGGTGGCCGGACTGCCCAGGAAAATCTGTGCATTGGGCGATCCCATACGGCCCTGGTAATTGCGATTGCTGGAACTAATCATCTTGGATTGGCCTGCCAAGACACCCATGTGACTGCCGAAACAGGGCCCACAGTTGGACGATTCAATATTGGCGCCGGCCTTGATGAATTCCTGCAAAATGCCTTCGTCCATGGCGCGCTGATAAACCTTACGGCTGGCTGGAATGACGATGAGATTGACGTCGGGATGCACCGTATGGCCACGCATAACGGCAGCGCCAGCCACCAGATCTTCGTAGCGGGCGTTGGTACAGGAGCCCAGAAAAGCATCGGTAATGGTATCGTCTTCAATGGAGCAAAAATCCGGCGTCGGTTCGCGTTGGCTGCGCTCGATCATCTCTTGCACGCACGAGATCGGCGCGGCGTTGGCCGGTTTGTGCGGAAAAGAAACGATCGGCTCCAAGGCTGACAGATCGATCTGCACCGTGTCGATGTAGGTGGCGTCGGGGTCGCTGTCAATCGGCTCCACCGGCCACTGGGCACGCCCTTGCAGGAATTCTCCCAGCACCTCGTCATAGGCCATGATCCCGGTACGGGCGCTCATCTCCACCGCCATGTTACAGATGGTGGTGCGCGCGTCCATGCTCAGACTGCGCACCCCTTCGCCGGTAAATTCAGCCACCCGTTTGGCACAACCGCCGGCGCCTAAGGTGCCAATGAGATGCAGGATAATATCCTTCGAATAGACACCCTGCGGCAGCGTACCGGTTAACTCGAATTTGACCGAGGCCGGTACTTCAAAGTCGTAGATATGACCGGTAGCCATGGCATACTGTGCATCCGTGGTGCCAACGCCGAAGGCGAGCGTTCCCATGGCGCCATTGGTGTCGGTGTGGGAGTCGGTACCCAGAACGATATCCCAGGGGACGATGTGGCCGTCTTCGATCAACACCACATGTTCGATGCCGTCGCCCTCTTTATAGCATTTGATGCCACGTTGTTTGGAAAACGACTGCATCAGTTTGACACCCTCTGCCACCGCAACGGAAAAGGCCGGCACCGAGTGGTCGGGCAGAAAAAAGACGCGCTTGGGGTCGAATACCTGCGAGGGCTTACCGTGCTTTTCAAACATGTCGGTAAAATCCTCTAAAAAGCCATTGATAGCCGGTGGTCCAATCACGTCATTGAAAAACAATTTGGTAATCGGCAAACGTTCGATTTTCTCTCCAGCCCGTACCTCGCGGCCGACCTGCCGTGAGACAATTTTTTCAACCATGGTCTGTCCCATGTTGATACTCCTTAACGGCGCTGCTTACGCCTGTAAAATTTCTTCCAGATGGTTACGCACCCGGCCGATCATGCCGCCTTGTTTGAAGGTAGTTTGATCGTCCGGCGTCATTTCAAAGCGAATGGTGGTGCCTTGGGTGACATTCTCAATCGTGTAGGTATCTAGATCGACGCGTAAGTCGTCACCCAGCTGGAAGGCAGACGCGTCGGGCACCATGATAAGCACCAGGCCATTGCTTAACGAGTTACGATAGAAAATATCCGGGTATGACTGCGCAATCACACACACCACATTATTTTCTTTGATCGCGTAAACGGCTTGCTCACGGCTCGACCCACAGGCGAAATTCTCCCCACTGATGACGATATTGGTCTCGGTTTGCTGACAGCGGTCGCGAAATTCCGGGTCATACTTATCAAAAGCATATCGCGCGAAAAACTTTCGGTCCGTACTCTGTTGGAGATACGAAGCAGGAATAATGTCGTCCGTATTAATATCGTTGCCGTAAACGGATGTCACTTTGCCAGTGATCATGCTTCACCTCCCTCATATTCACAATCGGTAGAATGTCCTATATCATACACCAGTAGGGCATAAATATCACCAATCCTTCGACTAGAGAAATTTTATCGTTCGCGGTCATGATCATGATTCGGCGCAACCACCCTCTCATCGTACCATCCGGTTTCCTGCCAATTGCATAAGCACGCTTTCTTAACCGGAAAATTTCCGCTACATAGATCAATGTTAATGTTGCCGAAGCCATCAGGGTTCTACTATAGTTGCCAGACACCGTATGATCAAGGCCTACCGTTGTGCTACCGACGACAGTGAACCTGATACGCCATGACGATGAGGCTGTTAGAGGGGAATCATCGCCGCCCAGCTACTTATAACAAGAGGCCATTTATGTCACATCAACAGATTGATTTAGTTCACACCTATGCACAGGAACATGTTGAGGCAACGATCGAGCGCCTATCGCGCTATCTGACGACGCCTGCCATTTCCTGTGATGCGGCGCATCATGCCGACGTCCTGTCGTTGGCCGCCAGTATTAAAGGCGATCTGCAGCAGTTGGGAATGGATAACGTCCGCCTTTGCGAGCTAGAGGACGCCTTGCCCCTGGTAGCGGCAGAGTGGTGTCGGGCCGGCGCCGACAAACCTACCGTGCTGATCTATGGCCATCTCGATTTGCAACCAGTCAAAGGCGAGCCCTGGAAAACCCCACCGCACCAGCCGACACGTATTGGCGATCGCCTATATGCGCGTGGGGTAGCGGATGATATGGGTGGCTGGGTGTCACACCTGGCGGCGCTTGAAGCCTGGTTCCAGGTGGCTGGCGAACTACCGCTAAATGTCAAGTTGATCATCGAAAGTGAGGAGGAGATTGGCTCACCTAACCTTGAACGTTATATGGACGCGTTTCCGGAGGTGTTCGATGCCGATGTGATGGTGCTGACCGACTGCGAGAACCCATCAAGCGAGATTCCAGGGCTAACCGTATCGTTGCGTGGATTGTGCGAAGTAGAGGTCGTCTGCGAGGCTCTACAGTCCGACGTGCATTCCGGCCTGTGGGGCAATATGGCGCCTGATGTCTCCATGGCGCTGATCAAACTGCTGGCCCGCCTGGTTGATGACGATGGCCGTATGGCGCACTGCCGCCTGGACGTCCCGGACGACTGGCGCCAGGAGACGCAGGGCATCGTTACAGACGCCGATGTCCGCAGCGGCGCTGGTTTGCTGCCAGGTGTCGAGCCGTTGCCGCAGCATGGCCGGGCGCCGGCCGAATGGCTGTGGCGCCAGCCCGCCGTGATGGTGTTATCCACCACGCTGCCGCGAGCCGATGAAGCGAAGAATGCACTACGCAGTCGCGCCTCGGCCACGCTGTCAATTCGTATCGCTCCCGGACAGACGCGTGAGGATATTCGCGCTCACCTCGAAACGGTTCTGAGGCAAGATGTCCCGGGTGGTGTCAAGGTAACACTGATTGACCGACCGACGCATGCGGAAAGCTGGCTCTATACCCCTCAGGGGCCAGCGTTTGACGCTGCCGACCGAGCTTATGAAAAGGCCTGGGGCCGGCCGCTCTTACCAATCGGGGTCGGCGGTTCAATTCCATTTGTCGCTCTTTTTGGCCACCGTTTTGGCGATTTACCGCTCATTCTGAACGGCGTCATGGACCCCGAGACCGGCGCCCATGGGCCAAACGAGTCACTTCATCTCGGGGTGTTCAAGAAGGCCATCATGGCCAATGTTTATCTGTTGGATGAGTTGTCGGGATTGTCGGCGTTAGTTCGGGGCTAGTCCTGCTTAGCGTCATTGCCTGGCCCGCCATATAGCATTGGGCGGGCTACATCCTTTGTAAAGAATCGCCCGCAGGTTCGGCAAGACAACACCCCAAGTCCCCCCCATCCCAACCTTCTCCCGCCAGGAGAGAAGGGATGGTGAAAACATGCTGACAGAGGTGTCCAGGTGGTCAGAACAGATCGAGCTGCCCTGCATCTGCGCCCGGATTGATGAGCACAACAAAGCCATGTGCCTCAGCCCATTGCGGCTCAGGGCCGCGCCAGCCAAAACGTTGCAAGTCAGTATGGCCTCCGGCATTGAAGACAACGCCCTCGTGCTCGAGCAAATGCTGTTGGCGAGGTCCTGTGCTGATTTTGCCCTGGGCATTAATGACACGCTGCCAGGGCACCGGCGGGGTTGGCTGGCGGTCGCGCAAAGCCGCCATGGCCTCGCCCACTTCACGTGCGGTTAGGGGTGAACCGACCACCGTTGCGATTTGTCCATAGGTGGCAACCCGCCCAGGCGGAACTTGCCGAACGACGTCATAAATGCGCTGATAGAGGCTGTTTGACATGACGCTAATCCTGTATGCGAATTGACTGTTCCCAACGCCCCCCACTGTCGCTCATAAAGGCAGGCTTTTGAGTCAAGCAAGCACCAATCGGATCATAACAACGTACTCAACCGGCAAAGGCACCGACCGTACAGCCGGCAAAAACGTCATCATGTTGTAGCCAGCGCTGAACGGCAGCCGGCACCTCGATCGCACGTAGCAGGATGCTGTGCAACTCATACGTGTTGCTGTCGAGCCGAGCCTGTTTTAGCCCATCCGTCATCCCGTGTGCCACCTCCCACACGGCTTCGTACGCTTGCATATCAAGCGGTGGAAGCATACTCACCGGGTCGCCATGCTCAAAAATGTTTTCGCAACCATCACGTGAAGTAGAACTCCAGGCCCGGCAGGCCAGAGGACGGTGTGGGTATACAGCACAACTGCCGTCGATGAGTAGAGCGCAGGGAATTTTGGCCTGGCTATGATCTTCATATGATAAACCATTGATCTTACCAGCGGTTGCCGCAAGCCGGGCATGGAGGGTGGCGAAAGCCTGCGACGATAGCGTCTGACGCAGATGGGCAACGATGCGCAGCGCTTCCGGTACGGTCATATCAACGGGCAAATGACAGCAAAACGTGCAGCCGGCCGCGCAGGCATGTGCGGGGCGGCCGGGTGACTGTGCAATACATGCGTCAGCCTGCCGAGCGACATCATCTACCATGGCAAACACGGTTTGCGCAACGGGCTCGTGGCGCAGTAAACGCTGGGTGTTTTGTTTTGCGGTGTTGTGATCGATGCGTGTTATCCTTTCCGATCCGGTCCGGCGCGTTCAATCGTCAGGCGGATGAGAACACGTCGGTCCTGCCGCATAGCGCGCCGGTAATCGTCCCAATCGGGATGTTCACCTGTCACACGGCGGTAATAATCAATCAACAGATCCATCGCTTGCGGTAAGGCGACCACTTCGACGCTGCCTTCGACCTGAATCCAGGGGCCGGTAAATTCGTCGACAAATACACACAACGAGGCCCAGGCATCACGCCGTAGATTCTTGACCTTATAAGCGGTCTCACGGCTACTGATAATCGCACGGCCTGCGGCATCCAGCCCCACCGTCACGGGTGACATTTGGATGCGGCCATCGCGGCGGCGGGTGGCAAGAACGGCGCATCCATTTTCACTCAGGAATTGCTGGGCTTGGGCGATATCCATAGCGGTCGTCTCCTTGCTGATACAAACGGTATACGTTACCTTGAACGCGTTACGAAATGGGTGCCCCGGCTTTGAACACGATGCCATGACCGGTGAGTCGATAGGCCGCGGCGCTGGCGGCAAGCATGGCTGATTGACCCGCTTTTAGCACCAGTTGGTTGCCATCCAGCTCTAGAGACACCAGACCCTCAAGGCAAATTAGGATTTCGAGACTTCGATCGCTCGCACTTTTCCAGTCTATGCCGGGTTCAAGATGGATACGGCGTAGGTCGAACTCATGATTTGGGGTCGGGTATTGATCTTCCGTCTCACTAACCACTTTGGGCTCGACAATCGTTGCCTGCTGACAATCGAAGGTCAAGACGTTCAGGAGTTCCTCCGGATCTACATGCTTAACCGTCAGGCCGCCGCGTAGCACGTTGTCAGAGTTGGCCATCAGCTCCACCCCAAAACCATGCAGATAGGCATGTAAGTTGCCAGCGCCGCAATACATCGCTTGTCCCGGTTGTAGGTGAACCAAGTTAAGCAGCAGCACACAGAGGATGCCAGGATCGTGGGGATAGTCTTGATGGATGCGCTGCATCCATTCAAATTCCGCCCGCTCGTGCCGCCGTTTTGCAGACTCGGTCAATAGGTCTTGCACCAGAGCGTGACGACGGGCGGCGTCCAACTTGAGTATACGGCCAAAAACGTGCCGCAAGGTATCCCGACTCGGCGCTGCTTGCAACATGGCTAATTCGTCAGCCATGGCAGGAAGTCTCAAGCTGTTCAGCAGCGCCATCATATCGTCGAGCGGACGAAAGCCGTTTAGCCCCCAAAACTCCGATATGGCACAAATAATCTCCGGTTTATGATTGGCATCTCGGTAGTTGCGGTGCGGGGCATCAATAGGAATGCTTAGGTTGTTCTCACGAGCGAAGCCCGCTTGCGCTTGTTCGAGGTTGGGATGCGTCTGCAGAGAGAGGCACTTGTCTGCTGCCAACAGCTTGAATAAGAAGGGTAGTCGATTGGCAAAGCGCTCGGCCACAGATCGACCAAGCATTGAGGTAGGATCTTGATCAATGATAGTGGCGAGTGAAATGTCGCCGTCTTCGTGTTGAACGATCGACGGTGCTTTGGGGTGCGCCCCCATCCACATTTCAGCCACAGGCTCTTGGTCGTTCAGGCCCAACAAACCCTGGATGGCGGTGTGTGATCCCCAAGCGTAGTGTTGTAATGGGTTTTTGAGGCGATACATCATATTAGGTTAGGGCGCTTTGCGTATGAAGTTCCTAAGTTTTTAGACCCAAAAATCTCCCAGGGGAATCGTCAAGTACATCACATCAGCTGTCTAATTTGACTGTAACAAATCGGCACATCGAAGACAATTATTCTTGCTTATCTTGCTGCAACCCACCCAACTCACGTCTTAAAGAACGCCTGCATGAGCCGGTTAACCACCGGCGCATTTTCATAGGCAGCCCAATGCCCGGCATTCGGAATACGATGCAGATCGAGGTCGTTAACCACCGCCCGCAGTTGGCTAAGCATGTCGTCAGTCCGGCGGAACACCGAGTCGTCCCCCTCCCCCCACAGGACGCGCAGGCGACACTTACGTTTGGCAAGATCGCCCAGCAGGGTGCCGCCGCGACTTACCTTACGGCTGTTAAAACGCGTGTGACGCACGCAGTAGGTCTGGATATCGAGGGTTTCGTCGCTTAGGTTTTCCGCATCGCTTAACATATTGACCAGCAGATTATGGCGGCAGATTTCCCGTAACAGGCCCTCATCGTCATCAGCATCCTTATAGCTGCGGGTTGGCGGCCGAGGCCCCTGGCGCGGCGCGAAGCCAGCCGGCGAAATCAGGCAGAGATGGGTCACGCGCTCGCCGAGACGGGCGGCGAAATGTGTTGCAATGGCGCCGCCAAAGGAAAAACCGGCAAAAAGTAGCGGCGCATCACCGGGGAAGCGCTGAAGAAATAGGCGATACATTAAATCCAGGTATTCCGCTCCGCTCGTCTCAGGCGGCACAGAAACAGACGCGCC
>JAPULM010000190.1 GCA_027294925.1 bacterium | reverse complement strand
TTCAATTAACCGAGCGCTTAGGGCAAAGTAGGTTTCCACTTACCCTCAACGACCGTTGCCTGGCCCTCTCCAGGCCAAGGTGGCATCGTCACGCCAATGGCCGCCAGCAGGCTCATAGCCGAAGGAACGGAATTGGCAATGGATACCAAACAGAAGAACACCTTCATGTGCTTTCTCTGCGGCAAATTTTCCGAAATGGGTCCGGGACTATGTTCTGTGAACTTCCACCACTGCACGGCCTTAGTACTTAATGAGAAGAAAAATGGTTATATTGGGTGGTTCCAGCAAGGGGCCACTCACCATTCCTGTATAGAGCAGTTTCTTGGGAAAGCTGATCGAGAACCAGAAACGTGTGTTGTATGTGATAAGGAGATTGGGCCCTTAGGTCGAATACGGTGCACAAAGTTGGCAGTATATATTTACCGGAAGCGAGGCTGTGCTGGGGTTCTAAACATCCATAATAAATGCTTTCGTAAGATTAAACTCAAAGAGTTTCCCTTCATGAAAATATGAGTACAATCGGTCGAACCGAACAATGGTATGTATAGTTTCATAGGGAGTCAGAGAAGGCGATTACGATCGGAAAGCCCAACACATTGAGCGAGCCTTAAAACCCCATGTCTCTCATCGAGTCTTCCCACAACTGATTCTCGCACATCGCTTTGATATCTTCGTTCGTTAAATCAACAAGCTTCTTGTTTTTCATCCATTTAAGCAGTTTTCTAATCACCCGTGGACAAGTCTTTAGAATGAATTCATTTCCTGCCATCACCTTTCGGGATACAAAGTAATCTAAAAATTCTCCAACGTTATCTTCAATGTGTAGATGGTCGTAAAGATCGATGAAACTTTTTCCTTTCTTCTGAGCCTTATCGTAAGCTTTGTCTCCATCATCAAGATTGTTCCATGCGTAGCCGTCTAATTGATGCTCAAACAACTCAATGACTGATGCATAATCACGATATGTTTTTGGTGCAAGCTTAGACTCTTGTTCAGATAAGAATTGTACAAAGACTGCTTTGATTAACATCTTTCAATCCTTCTCCGTGATGACGTTTACGAACTCAGTCTCGCCAACCGGGCGCATGACTTCCGGCCCGTCGGTCTTGTACGTCTCGGCACATTCAATGCACACCGTTGACACCATGCGATGACCACTGTTCAGGTCCGCCAGAATCTCATCGAGCAAGTAACACTGCGCAACACGCCCGGGTTTGCAATGCCGCAGGTGGTGGTGCGGGTCACAAATCGGTAGGTCGGCTTTGACGCCATACTTAAGGCCTTTCGATTATTTTCGCATCGACTTGAAGCCTGGAAATGGCGGATTGCGGAGTAACCCCTTGATTTTCAATTCCGCATTCCGCATGAGTGGCTCTCAGCTTGCTTATACATACGGGCAAAAGGCGGAAAAGCTTTTGTCCAGGCACTTAGACCCGTCCGGAGACACAGCAGGTAAAAGGATGGGACAGCATACAACCCGGTGCCTAGAGATTCAAGATGGTATCATACAACAATAAAACCCATCTCGTCTAGAAGTTCCAATGTCATCTGCGCCTGCCACCTTGAATATAGGGTTGGATACCTTGGCTGGTGGATTGCCTGGAATTGCTGCCTGTGATACGATAGCTAGCCAGTTGAGGGGGCAAGGGGGTGTAGTCTCGAATATCAGTACAATGGTTCGATGTGTCATGACGATGCAGAAGGGAGGCGATTTATGGTGATGCCAAAGACAGCTCTAGGCCATCTTCGCGTGCTCGATCTTGGGCGCTATCAGGCCGGACCGCGCATTGCGTTGGTTCTAGCGCGATTGGGGGCGGAGGTGATTAAGGTAGAAGCGCCGGGCGGCGATGAGAGTCGCCACAACGGGCCAAAAGTCAGAGGCCAGAGCGCCTATTGGGTGCAGTACAATAGCGGCAAGAAAAGCCTCGGCCTCAATCTGCGTACCGAGGCGGGTAAAGATGTGTTGCGCGACTTGATTAAGGTTTCCGACGTTCTGATTCAAAACTTCAGGCCCGGCACCATTGCCACCATGGGCTTTGGCTACGAAAAACTGCGCGAGCTGAACCCGGGCATCATCATGGTCAATGTGTCGGCCTATGGGCAATATGGACCGTACAAAGACCGCATCGGCTTTGATCCGATTGGCCAGGCGATCAGCGGCATGATGTCGCTTACCGGTTTTCCGGGCAACCCCCCTACCCGCACCTACAATCCGGTGATTGATCGCATCACCGCCCTGCACGGCACCATTGGTACGCTGGCGGCGCTGGCGGAACGGCAATTGTCCGGCGAGGGGCAGTGTGTCGATGTCTGTCTGGCCGACACTGGCTTTAGCATGACGGAGATTCAATGCGCGTCGTTTTTAGGCGATGGTAGCGTACCCGAACGAATCGGCAACGGCCAGGGCCTGATGAATACTTACCAAACGCAAGATGGGTGGGTGCTGGTTGCCGCGGCAAGTGATAATATCTGGCCACGTGTTTGCACGGCAGTTGAGATGCCGGAATGGCGTGAGGACCCGCGTTTCAAAACCCAGGCTGACCGCGGGCGAGAATGGCAGGTGTTAGAAGCGCATCTGACGGCCTGGTTTGCCCAACGTACCGTGCAGCAGGCGGTTGATATTTTTTCGCAACACGGTATCCCGATTAATGCAGTGAATGATGTTCCGGCTGCAGCACAGAGTCCCCAATTACATGAGCGTGAATTGCTGGTTGAAGTGCCCGATCCGATCGCCGGCCGCATCCATGTCTCAGGCAAAAATATCAAACTCAGCCGCAGTGAAATCGTGGTCGGATCCGCACCGGTGCCCGGGCAGCACACCGAAGAGCTGTTGAGCAAGGTCCTCAAGTACGAAGCGGAGCAGATTGACAAGTTAGAAGCAGAAGGGGCTGTGTATCGTGGTGTGGTTCCGCAAGGGGCTGGTGCATAGAACAACCCTCACCCCTGGCCATGCATAGGGGTGAGGTCCGGATATTTAGTCGGCTAGGACAGCCTGCTCGGAGGTGGCGAATTCCGGCATCACCTCGGTGGCAAATTGTTCGAGTTGTTCTAAAATGAGCGACTTCGGCACACCCACTGACAGGCTCACCATCACCCGCTCCAGGCCTGGGTAACTGATTTCCAGTTTTTTGAGATGTTCGATGATTTGTTCCGCTGTGCCGCACAACACGCCGCCATTGTTAATGGCGGCTTCAATTGTCGGCAGGTCGGCGTGGGGCGCCTTGGTGGGGTCTGACATGATCTCGATCTGTTCATCCGACAGCGCCCGAACCAGGCGTAGCGGTCCAAACATCTTTAAATTCTCTTCGTAGTATTTACCTGCCTGTTTGATACCCGCTTGGCGGCTTTCTGCGATGAAGAAATGAAAACCGAAGCACAGACCTTCGCCCAACTCGAGATTACGGCCATACTTGGCCTGCATTTTTTGCCAGCTGGTAACCACATCATGCATGGCGCCACCTTCAGCTGAGCCGCCACCGACCACGCCGTTAATGCCCATTCTCGCCATGAAATCGAGGGCTCGCTCGGAACCACTTTGAATCGGTTGCCAGCACTCCACCGGCAGCCGTAAGGGGCGCGGCACCACCGTCAGCTCTTTCAGGTCATAACCACGGTACGGCACCTGCGCTGGTATCGTATAGTGCTTGCCTTGATGGGAGAAGGACTCGTTATTGAACGCCTTGAAAACGATCTCAACCTGTTCCTCGAAGAGTTCGCGGTTAGCCGGTTGATTCAACAGCGGCGCGTCAAACGTTTCAACTTCGCGTGTGTGGTAACCCCGTCCAACGCCGAAGGTGACCCGGCCACCGGTGAGAATGTCGGCCATGGCAAAATCTTCCGCCAGGCGCAGGGGATGCCACATCGGGGCGATGTTGAAGCCGCAGCCGATGCGTAGCCGTTCGGTGAGGTGGGCGAGATGCACCGCCATCATCAGAAGATTTGGAATGCACTCATAGCCCTCATATTGAAAGTGGTGCTCGGCCATCCAGAAGGTGTTGTAGCCGGTGCGATCCATCAGTTGGGCGGTGGCTTGTGCTTTATCAAATACAGTCGCCAACTGTTCGTTGGAAAAGCGGCGGTCGTTCACTGCTGTGCCGGCGTAGCCAACCTTCTCCATGTCGATATGTCCGGCATATAGGCTGTCAAATTTAGTAATCATCGCTGTCTCTCCTAACCTTTACGGGGGTTGCACCTGTGCGTCTGTCCTATTGTAGTATGGTCGATGGATTTGTCAATTCAATGTATGGCCCGGCATCAACGCTGGACTGTTCGACGTGTTGTCTAGCAAGAGATCGGTGGAGATCATCTGTGGGGCGAAAACATTGCTGTCGGCAAAGTTTGTATGGTACTCTGAGAAACCGTTTGTAGGAGACCGTGCTGCGAGTATGAAGGGGCGTGCTTGACGCTCTCATACTTTACAATAGAGGGCTGACCACCTCTCTGGTTCAGGAAGCCTCGTGATAATTCAGCAGGCAATGGAGATGTAAATGACACAGCGAACAATTTTGAATGGCATCCGGGTGCTCTCTCTGGAGCAGGTGCATGTGTTGCCGTGGGGTACGGCGTTCCTGGCGGATTTCGGCGCTGATGTCATCCGCGTTGAAGGTCCGAGCCACATGAACGATCGCCGTTCCGGTCCCTTTGCGGAAAACGATCCCGGCGATGAGTGGTGGAATGAAGGCGGCACCTTTGCCTATTGGGCAAGGAATAAAAAGAGCCTGTGTATTGATATTACCCAGCCGCGGGGCAAAGAGGTGTTTTTAAAACTGCTGGCCCAGAGTGATATTGTCACCGATAATTTTCGCCCCGGTACGACCAAACGTCTCGGGGTGGACCACGCAAGCCTGGTTGCGGTAAAGCCGGATATTATCACCCTGAGCTGTACGGCCTATGGACATACGGGACCCTGGGGCGCCTACGGTGCTCGCGCCCGCACCGTGGACGCGGCGTGTGGCCTTTCTTACCTGACTGGCTATGAAGGCGGGGCATCGATTCGCGCCAGCAGCAATTATATGGATCATACCGGCGGGCTTAACATTGCTTACGCATTATTACTGGCGCTGTACCGGCGCCGCAAGACCGGCAAGGGGGCACGCCTCGACCTGAGTATGTATGAAACCGGCGTATCGTGCATCGCCCCAGCGACGCTTGAAGCGCAAGATGGGATTACCCGGCCACGACTAGGGACGGCGCATCTGTGGAAAGCACCGCATCAGATCTATCCCTGTCAGGGGGATGATCGCTGGATCACCATCAGTGTGTCGTCTGATGTGGAGTGGGAGCACCTGAAAACGGTGCTGGGACAACCTGCATGGGCGGCAGACGAGCGTTTCGATACGACGCTTGGACGGTACCAGCATCGACACGACATCGACGCGCAGCTAGCGCAATGGACGGCAACGCAGGACTGCCAACAACTGATGCATGCGTTGCAAAAGCACGCTGTTAAAGCCGGGGCGGTCAACACCTCGGCTGACCTGGTGAGCGATGCACATTTACAGGAACGGCGCTATTTCGAAATTTTCAACAATCCGAATGCGCCACGTGTCGGCCCAAGGGTTTTTGCCGGACGTCCCTTCCGTCGTGCTTCGGAGGTACCGATTCCGTTGTTCTTGGTGTCAGCCCTTGGGCAACACAATATGGAGGTGCTGCGTGATGTTGCCGGCTTGACGGAAACGGAGATCCAGGAGCTTTACGAAACGGATATTGTGGCGGCCGGTCCCCGCGATCGCACTCAGCCGGCGCCCGGCGCCAACTCTTATCAGGCGCGGGATGATGGTAAGCCTGATGACCCGCAATATCAGGAAAAGATACAATCTTTGATCGACCTGACTGCCAGTACGCAGTAGCGTCCATCCCTCGCCCCTTCCTCCCTGGGGGGGGAGGTTGGGATGGGGGGATTTATGCATGGGTACTTATGATGAATCTGGAGAAGGCTATGCTTGGTATATTGGATGATGTGAGCGTACTGGAATTAACCCACCGTCTGTCGGGCGCCTTTTGCGCCAAACTGCTAGCCGATCAGGGCGCTGCTACGATCAAAATTGAAGCGCCGGGGAGCGGTGATGCAGCGCGCCATGAGCCGCCATTTATCGGTGGCACCCCGCATCCCGAAAAGAGTTCCTTATTTCTCGCTTTTAATACCAACAAACGCGGCGTCACGCTGGATATCACCACCCCGAGCGGGAAAGCAATGGTGCTGCGTTTGGTTGCCGAACGTGACATTTTGATTGAAAGCTTTGCCCCGGGTTATCTCGACGATCTGGGGCTCGGTTATGACGTGCTACGCAAGATCAACCCGAATTTGATCATGACCTCCATCACCCCCTTTGGACAGGACGGGCCGTATCGGCATTACCAGGCAGACGATCTCATCGCGCAGGCGGTCGGGGGATTTTTGTATACCAGTGGTAGTAGTGATAAGGCCCCGATGGGGACGGCCTTGCATCAGACGGAGATCGTGTCGGCGCGCAATGCGACGATCGCCAGCATGGCGGCCCTCACCCAGCAACAGATCGGCGCGGGTGAAGGGCAGCACATCGACGTATCGATCATGGAAGCGGTGATCAGCACGCCACCCCATTTTATTCATCAATATAGCTTTCTGGGCACCATCATTGGGCGTGGATTTGGTGACCGCACGGTACTGGACGGCATGCATTTAGCCACCGGCGACAGTGACGTGACGCTGACCACTGCCGGCACCGGCGGTAATCCGATGCAGACCTGGGCCGACTTTCTCGATGAGCCCAAGTTGACGGACCCGAAGTTCAGCACGCGATTAGGCCGGGCGCAGAATTGGCAAGCGCTTCTCGATCTGATTCAGGCCAAATTGGCGCATTGGAAAGCGCATGACTTCATGCGCCAGGCGATGGATAAACGGCTGGTGGTCGGTGTGGTGCAAAGTCCGACCGAGGTGGTGAACTGCCCACATTTGGCCGAGCGCGGAACATTTGCTGCCTTTGGTCACGCCGATGCGGGGACGCTGAACTACCCTGGGCCGGGTTTTCTGGTCGATGGGGTAAATCCCATCGCAGGTGGTTGTGCCGCCCCGCGCCTTGGGGAACACAATGTGGCGGTGTACGTCGATGAACTCGGGCTTTCGCTTGATGAACTCGGGGTATTATCAGCCTCAGGGGTGGTGTAAACAACACGGATAGGAAATATAAAGCCACTAAGCTTCCTCGGCGTCGGGAAGGCAGTAGGCGGACATGCCAGGGTCAGAACCGGACTCGGGAAATCCGACCGTCCGGGATCGCAGCGGGGCTTGCGGAAACGTGGGCTATGGCAGACGCTAAACGGGCACGTAAATCGGAAACGCCGAAACTGCCAAGCTTTTGCCTAAAGTTGCGCGCGTCGTATTTCTACCCGACACGGCCGGTTGGGGAAAGCGGAGGGGGCGCTTTCCAAGTTTGCGCTATGGCTATCGGAGAGCAACGATGGCGACTGAAGAGGAGTTCCTGGAGATACACCGCCTCGCCATGCTGGGGGGAGAGGCGGAAATCGCCCGGCATGTCGCCGGCAGACTGGCAG
>JAPULM010000019.1 GCA_027294925.1 bacterium | reverse complement strand
GCCATGAGTGGACCCGGCCGAGAATCTACCCTGCACGACCTGCGTTCCTACGGCCTGGTGTTGAGCGCCCTGGCCGGCGCGGAGCACCTCATCAAGTCGGATGGCGAGTTCATCGGCTCCCCGACCTATTCCATCAGCGATCCGAACGCCGCGTTGTTCGCAACCTTGGGCGCCCTGGCTGGCGTTCTTAGCGCCACCGAGGGCCACGGCGGCATACGCATCGACGTCTCCCAGATCGAAGCCGCTGGCACCTTGATCGGAACCCGCGGCCCCGAGGCGCGCGGTGACCAAAACGTGTTGGTGATTGCCGACGACGGCACAGAGATCGCCCTCCATGTGCCGCTCGCCAGCGAGTGCGATCTGGAGGCTGTGCAACTCGAGCTAAACGGCAAGAGCAAGACCGAGATCGTGTCGCGCTGTCGGGTGCTCAACATCCTGTCCGCCGAGGTCTTGGAGCTGGAAGAAACAGATAACGCCCCAATCTTCAGCGCCTGCTCGGGCTGGTTGGCCTCCTCTCACCCGTACACCGGCTATGAACGGATCGTTGCGGCGCCGTGGCGAGTCAATGGGCGTCGTGCCGTCTTGCGCAAGACGGCACCGTTGTTGGGCGAGGGTAACGACTATGTGCTCCGGCATGGCCTGGGATTATCAGACGAGGAGATCGAGCAACTGGTCACCGATGGCGTGGTATAAGTGGAGGGATAGAATGCCCGGCATCGCCATCAGTGACTTCTGAGGGGCAAAACGACCCTCACCCTAACCCTCCTCCCTGGCCATCAAAGCGATTCATGTATCGGAAGCGGGCATCGTGAACTACAAGCAGGTTTGCCAACGGCTGGCCGAGCGTATTCAGGAGCGTGATGGCAGCATTATCACCAATGCGCGGGTGACGGGCATGCGGGTGCAAAGCGGCCAGGTGGCCCTGCAAACCACGGCGGGTGACTTCAGCGTCGATTACGTGGTCAACTGTGCGGGGTTGCACTCGGATCGGGTGGCCGGCATGAGTGGGGTGAAACCGCAAGCCAAAATCGTGCCGTTTCGCGGTGAATACTTTGAAGTGAAGCCGGAAGCGCAGCACTTATGTCGCAATTTGATTTATCCAGTGCCGGACCCCAGCTTCCCCTTTCTGGGGGTTCACTTCACCCGCATGATCGAGGGTGGGGTGGCGTGTGGGCCGAATGCGGTCCTGGCGTTAGCGCGCGAGGGATACAGCAAAACGGATATCAATGTTGCCGATTTGTTTGAAACCTTAACCTATCCGGGGTTTATTCGACTCGCGGCAAAGTATTGGCAGACCGGCTTGGGCGAGATGTGGCGCTCGTTCAGCAAAGCTGCTTTCGTGCGGGCGCTGCAGCATCTCGTGCCGGAGATTCGCGCCCAGGCTCTGCTGCCGGACGGTTCGATGGTGGACGACTTTATGATCCAAGAGACCGAGCGCATTGTGAACGTGTGTAATGCGCCGTCACCCGCCGCGACCGCTTCTCTCAACATCGGCCGTCTTATCGTCGATAAACTGGCCCAACATTTTTAGCCGGATGCGTCATGAACGCTCGGGCCGAGACTGTCAGATGTATGTCAAATCGGGCCGCACACAACCATACGCATCGCAGCCGCCCAGGAAGCCGCGGTTTAAGCGCCACGAGGCGGGTGGCGGCGCATAGAGGTAGCGTTTTGATGCCGAAATGAAGTGCCATGGTCAGCTATCTCTCTTCTCATGTGATAGAAAAAATCTAATCTGTCATCCAGCCGCGCCTTCAGTTTACTCTGAGGCATAGAAGGAACCGCTCAATGCCTAACCAAGATGCTGTTTGAAGAAGGCAACGGTACGCTCCCATGCCAGCTTCGCCGCCGCCTCGTGGTAACGCGGCGGCGAGTTGTTGTGGAAGCCGTGCCGCGTGCCCGGGTAGGAATGCATCTGGTAGGTCACGCCGTTGGCCTTGAGCGCCGCTTCGTAGGCCGGCCACATGGCGTTAATCCGATTGTCGTTCTCGGCGAACTGGATCAGCATCGAGGCTCGAATCTTACCGATGTCGTCGGATGGGGGCGCAGCGCCGTAGAACGGGACACCGGCATTCAGGTCGCTGCCGAGCGTGACCGCTAGAAAGTTGGTCGTCCCGCCGCCCCAGCAAAATCCGGTAGCGCCAAGCTTGCCGTTCGACAACGCGCGTGACTTCAGATACCGGGCGCTATTGACCATGTCCTGGCGCAGTTTGTCTCGGTTCAGGCTTCGTTGCAGGCTGCGACCGTCGTCATCGTTGCCCGGATAGCCACCCACGGGCGAGAGTCCGTCCGGCGCCAAGGCCAGGAATCCTTCGACGGCGGCACGGCGTGCCACATCTTCCACGTATGGGTTCAAGCCCCGGTTCTCGTGGATCACGAGAACGGCGGGGAACGAGCCATCGCGCCTCGGCTGTACCAGGTATCCCCGCATCAGCCCCGATGTCCCACCCGGTGACGGGTACTCTACGTACAGCCCTTTGATGCGCTTATCGGTGAATGAAATGGTCTGCGCCTCGGCGTAGCGCGGCAGCAAGGCCTGGGCCATGGCCAGTGCAGACACACCGGCGATGGTTAGGGCTGCCGCTCGGCTCAAGAACTCACGCCGATTGATATCGCCGTGGCAGTACTCGTCATACAGATCAAACACCTGTTGGTCGATTTCTTGTTGGTTCATGTTGAGATCCCTGAACGCTTAGCATTTGGACTAGGACCAGAGTTTCCGACTGGCGATCTGAGCCCCTTCCGCCATGACACCGTAGCACTGCTACCGCTTCCCAACCGCCTCCGGATTCACCACATTGATCGGTTGTCCCTCGACGAAGGCGACCAACTGGTCAACCGCCAAAGAGTATAGGGCTTCGTAGCCGCCTCGCTCGGCGTAACCCAGATGCGGCGTACACAGGACATTGGGCATCTGAAGCAACGGATGATTCGCGTCAACTACCGGCTCTTCTTCGTAGACATCGACCGCCGCAAATCCAGGCCGCCCCTGTTGCAGCGCGGCGACCAATGCACCTTCCGCAATAATCGGCGCACGGCTGGTATTGACCAGCAGCGCGGTCGGCTTCATGCGCCCCAGGTCGTCCGCATTGACGATACCACGGGTCTCGTTGTTGCTCGGTAGGTGCAGGCTGATCACGTCAGCGTACTCGAAAAACGCTTCGCGGCTAGCGGCAATCTCGAAGCCCTCGGCCCTGGCACGGGCAGTCGAGCCCTCACGGCCCCAACACACGACTTGCATGCCGAACGCTTTCCCCACGCACGCCACGGCTGCACCGATATGGCCGAAGGCGTAAACACCGAGGGTGCGCCCGAACAGGCGCGTGCCGATCGTCGTATGCCAATGGCCTTGTTTGAGACGCGCCACTTCATAGGGAAGGTGACGCAGTGAGGCGAGGATCAGGCCCCACGTGAGTTCGCCGGTGGCAGAATAGGGGCTGCCGCCACCGCTGCTACCGCCTGCGGAGACCACAATGCCGTGCTGGGTACAGGCGGGAATATCGAGGTGGTATGTGTTGCGCCCCGTCTGGCTGATGAACCGGAGGCCGGGCAGGGACTCGATCACCTGACGGGTCAGGGGCACACGCTGCTGCGTGAGCAACAACGCATCGCACCCCGCAGCTTGCTCGATCACGCGTGCCGGATCGGTATAGGCATCGGTATGGATGACGACCTCGTGATCCTTCAGCCTGGGATAGGCATGGGTGCCGCGCAAGACATCGGCGTAGTCGTGAAGCACTGCGATCTTCATGCTGCTTTTCCCGCTGGTGTTATAAATTCTAGGGTGCCGGCATTGGGGGCTTGTGCCACATGCCATTGGCCACATCCCATCGGATGGAGCGGTTGCACCCCAATCCCATCACGTTTGCCTTGAACTGTCAACCTGCCCTTGATGGGTTATCGGATGATGACGTAGCCAAACAGCCCAAGGTGGAGTATGCTAAGGATAATTCCGTGCGTGTTACCATTGTATAGATGCCCGTGGGCTCTGACTCAGAAGGAGGAACGGTTGAAGCTAGGTTTATCCCTCCCCATTGCAGACGGAACGACAGTTACTGGCAATGTCGTCGCGCGTGGCGCACGTGCTCTTGAGGATCACGGCTTCGACAGCGCGTGGTTCTTCGACTCGATTGGGCGTGGGGACATGTCGATGGAACCGTTGACCGCCGCCGCTGTTGCCGCCACTGCGACGCAGCGTATCTCGGTTGGCATTGGCGTCCTACAGGTGCCGCTGCGGCATCCGGTTGAGCTTGCGCACCGCATCCTCACAACCCAGCTCCTTTGCGAGGGCCGGCTTGTCCTCGGCGTCGGATCGGGGTCCACAAAAGGAGATTTCGAGGCGGTGGGTCGGGATTTCGACGCGAGGTTCCCAACGCTCGACGAGGGCCTCAAGATTATGCGCCGTTTGTGGACTGGGGAGAAGGTCGGTCCGGCAGATCTCACGCCTTTGCCTGCCATACAAGGCGGTCCACCTTTACTCATTGGGAGCTGGAGCGGTGGGCGATGGATCCAAAAGGCGGCCCGGGAGTTCGACGGGTGGATCGCATCGGCGTTCTTTACGGGCTACGACACGCTGGCCAAAGGACTGCATGCCTACCGTGACGCAGGGGGAAGGCGCGCCATCGTTACCAACATCAGCATCGATCTAACCGCCGACGAGCCCCTTGCAGACGGCGACAACGTTTTCCACCTCAAGTGCCCACCGAAAGTTGCGGCTAAACGGCTTGGACGTCTCGTAGAGTTGGGCTTCGACGAGGCCGTGTTAGTGCATCGGGGGCCGGGCGCACCAGACCTTGCCGCGATCCGGGCGCTGTTGCTCAGCTAAGCCTTAACCTAGAGAAGTCGCCGTGGCGGTTCATGAGCAGCATACTCAGAACCTCCTTGGCTTGATTTGGCGCAAGCACCACTTTAGAATGGCAGTGATTCCCCACCCAGCAATGAGAACTCCGAGTGTCTTGGAGGAGCCTTGTCATGACAATCGATGCGGAAAACGTTCCAGGCAAAATCCTCGATGATCAGATCATCGCACCCCGCGGCCATTATGCCCGGGAAATCCGTTCAGGCGAAGTCTTGCGGATTATCGACATCGAGGGTCAGCAAGTGGCTGACTTTCTCGCCTTCAACCTTCAGCGCCTGGAGGAACGGCTGTCGCCTGAAAACACCGTCAACTTGAACCGCTCCGTCTATCCGAAGGTCGGCTATACCTTGTTTTCCGATGAAGCCGGCAAGCTCATGACCATTATTGCCGACGCCTGCGGGGTCCACGACATGATCGCCGGTGCCTGTTCCCGCTTCACCAATGCCTACCGCTACGGCGTCCCCGACACCCCGAATTGCCGTGACAACTTCGCCGCGGCCGTCAAGCCCTGGGGCCTCGGCTGGAAAGACATTCCCTACAATATGAACGTGTTCATGAACTGCCCCATCCAGGCAGACGGCACGTACAGCATCGAAGAGCCCACCACCAAGGCGGGGGATTACATCGATTTCCAGGCCGACATGGACGTCCTGGCCGCGATGTCCAACTGTCCGCAGGAACGCAACAAATGCAACGCCTTCAAGCTGAAACCCCTGCGGGTCATACACTACCGGCCTTAAACCGCAACGCCCTGAGAGCCGTCCGGTGTCGGCAGCACACCGGGCGACCGAGGCAATCATGGACCCGGGGCCAGTGCAGCGGCCCCGACTACCGCTCACGCTCGCGGCCCACGGCCCGGTGACGATGAAGTTCGCATCGCGTCATGCACGATTCCTGGAACCATCTCCCCAGCAGCACGGGCGGCGGCGAACGCCTCGCAACTGTGGAGGAGTGCTTAGGGACGACTTTTGCGTCGCTGTGGCAGGCCATCTCTGTCTGCTGGGGACGCCGTCGTTGCCACGAGCGAGGGTGGCCCTTTAATTGTCCCCTTTAATCCTAATACTCCTGAGCTCGCCCGCACCATGACGAACGGGATGTCATGATCGCCTTCGTCCCATATACGTTGACATAACGCGTTCTCACGAGTAGAATCTTACAAAGTTCTTACCGTTCGCCCTGGAGGTTGGATTATGGCAACCACAAGATTATCCAGCAAAGGTCAGATCATCATTCCAAAAGCATTGCGGGAGGCGAAAAACTGGAAAGTGGGCGTCGAATTCATGGTGATTGATACAGGCGACGGTATTCTGCTCAAACCGGTGCAAACGTTCGCCTCAACGACCTTAGAACAGGTAGCGGGTTGTCTCGACTATGAAGGACCTTGCAAGAGTGTAGACGATATGGACAGAGCGGTGCGGCGGGGCGTTCTGGAGACGTGGCATGATTGCAGTTGATACGAGCATCGTGGTGCGTTTTTTAACCCGCGATGACCCTGCTCAGTTTGAACAAAGCGTTCGCATCTTTTCAACGCACGAGGTCTTCATCCCGGACACGGTCATTTTGGAAGCAGAATGGGTGCTGCGATATGCCTATGAATTTGAACCGGTTCAGGTGAGGGAGGCACTCAGAAAGCTTTTCGGCTTGCCTAATGTCCATCTAAGGGACACCACCCCAGTTGCTCTAGCCCTACAATGGCATGAACATGGTCTTGATTTCGCCGACGCGCTCCACCTCGCCCTGTCACAACACTGTCAGCATATGCAGACGTTCGACCAACAATTTGCGTACCGCTCAGAGCGTATTGCGTCGTGCCCGGTTAGGTTGCCTGCGTCGAATTGAGCCCGACTGAACATGCCGAGGCCCCAGGTTCTCATCCCACAGATACACCTTTGTCAAAAAGGAAACCATATGACTGTTGGCATCTCGTCTCTTGCACTGGCTGCATCCGCGAAGATGTGACACAATAGCAGACCGACTCCTTGCAGACTGATACGAGTATAGGACATTCAAAGGCATTTTAGCGCCGGCCCATCGGGAACACAACCCCTGAAAACACCCTTGGGACATTCCAGCGTTGCCCGCCGGCGGCCGCTGCTCGCTGGCGGCGATAGTGGCGTCCCCAGCACCCAGCCTCAGCCTGCCGCAGCGGCTCGTAGCAAGGCGTGGCGTGGCAATGCGCGGTCTGGACAGGCGGCTCAGGATGCGTTAGGCTGAAGACTCAGGGGTTTCCTGGTGCAAGGGCCTCGGGACGGCCGGTTTGAGAAAGCAGGGGGAGGGACGGCCTTGCAAAGAGCGGTTTTGGCGCTGGGGGGAGCAATGTGCACATCGTTCACGAAAGCCAATACTGTACATGAGGATTAAAGAAAGTCGTCTGTGCAGGAGAACGTATTGGATAACAGAAGTCCCAAGCCATTTGGGGTGGGGTGAGTTGCCGTGGTCTCACCGGGACATGTTCGTATCGCCGTCAATGTGAAGCCAGGCAACGAGCCGCTCTCAACGGAAGTTGCAATCGCGACAACGTTAGCGGAACAATTGGGCATCGATGTATTGCTCAGAGGACGAAATGTCCCAGAGGGTGACGCGCTTTTGACCCTCTCGACCGGTCAGCGTGTTAGGGCTGAATTCAAAACCTTGCACGCTTCAAACGCGCGTGCCTTTGAACGGAATGTGCGAGAAGCAAGTCGGCAAACCGGGGCCTTCCCGGGTGTTGTAGTGATCGATGCGAGTGCTGTCGAAACGTCTGTGGCGGATGCCGAGGTCTTCATCGACAGAGCAATTGGACTTGTGGCATCACGAAGACCGAGGCTCCAAACCGTCATCGTGATCACCCAAGAACGCATCATTCAGAGAACCCTTGAGAGGTCGTGAACGATGGGCACCTATTATCACCTAGCCTGCAGGAAATGCGGCCGATATTTGCATTTTGGTAAACAACTGCACCAAGATGACAAAGACGCCCTACAAGGTCTGTATTCAGAAACGTCACATGCATGGATTCGTGATACAAAAGCCTGGGAGGCCGTACAATCGTTCCTTTTGGAACATGTAGGTCATCCGTTGTTTTTCAACGATGATGAACATGATCGTTCAATCGATGAATACGATGAAGTCGATGTTGACAGGCTCTTACAGCATGAATCGTGAGAGTATAGGACATTCAAAGGCATTTTAGCGCCGGCCCATCGGGAACACAACCCCTGAA
>JAPULM010000189.1 GCA_027294925.1 bacterium | reverse complement strand
TGCCAGCCAACGGGGGGACAGGATTCTGGTTTCGGGGACCACCCCTACGCCGGAGGAGATTGCATCTGGCGGAATGAACAGCCCTGAGAAGCAGGCCAGGGCTGTTCTTGAGAAGATACGAATTGCCGTAGAAGCCCTCGGAGGCAGTCTGGCAGACGTAGTGAGGATTCGTACCTACATAAGTGACGCGAGCTATGTGGAGAGCGTGGCGCTGGTGCAGGGCGAGGTCTTCCGGGACATCAATCCAGCCAATACTCTTGTACAGGCTGGTCTAATCGGCGAAGGTGTGTTGGTCGAGATCGAGGCTGAGGCTGTTTTGGATGGGTTGCCGAACAAGCCTTGATTGAATTTCGTGAACTGGTACGAGGTTAGGATGCGTTAATTTGTGAGATTGCATATGCAGTTGTCATTCCGAGGAGTTTACGACGAGGAATCTAGGGCCTGTGCCATTACTGTGAGCGTTATGCTTTAGATTCCTCTCTCCGTTGCACTCTGCTCGGAATGACAGTAATCGGAAAGGTTTATACGAAAAATGGATTATGGCATTGGTATCCCGTCATATATAGATGCCTGGCGAGAAGTCAAAGCGGCTGAGGAGGCTGGATTTACCCACGCTTGGCTATTTGACTCTCAGTTGATTTACTCCGATGTCTGGGCAACGATGGCTTTGGCGGCTCAGAACACAACAACTATCAAGTTGGGAACGTTGGTTGCCATTCCGAGCAACAGACTGGCTCCGGTTACGGCGGCGGCGGCAGCGTCGATCAACAAGATCGCCCCCGGACGAGTCATTGTTGGACTCGGTACCGGTTACACAGGGCGCAACACAATGGGACTTCCTGCCCTCACCATGGATCAGTTTGAGGAATATGCCTTGCAAGTCAAGGGATTGCTCGCGGGTGAAGATGTGCTGTTTCGCGAAGGACAAAACGAACGATGGATACGCCTCATTCACTCGAAGGCCAACTCGGGCAGGGACGAGTTTTTCAACATAGAAGACCCTATCCCTGTAATGCTTGCTGCCAATGGACCTCGGGGTCAAAAGATCGCTGGCGAAATTTCCGATGGTTGGATTACAACCGCCAGAAGCTCAAGTGTGCCACAAGGGTTGCCCAGAGTGATTGAAAGCGCCAAGGCGTCGGGAAGCACCTTTGATCACGCGGGTGGGGACGGATCGAAGCCATATGTAACGGTACTCACCGGAGGGTGCGTTCTTCGCGAAGGCGAGACTTTCGAGAGCGATCGTGTCATCAGAAACGTGGGGCCATCGATACTTCCCGGTGTACATGCGATGTGGGAACGCAGCTATGGGCCGGGCTCTCATCTGGGCATGGAGAACCCTGACATCGCTGGAGTTTACGATCAGTACATTCGAGAATACGGAGACAAGCGCGTGCCCCCTACTCCCGATGACCGGCGCTATCTGGACGTTCACGAAGGTCACTATGTGTACCTGAAAGAGGGTGAAGAGCAGTTTGTGACCCCGGACTTGGTATCTCGTACCCTGAGTGGCACGGGGGATCAGATCAACCAGCGTTTAGATGAATTGGAATCCATGGGCGTCAACAACGTAGCTCTTGCGGCAGTCGACCGTCAAGCGGCGAGAGACCTGATCGCCGACTTCAGCAAGCAGGTGATTCAGCAGCGGAAGTGAATGGGCTATCGACTTGGCCTTCATATAGCGAACCTGTCACCAGCCGCCACTTGTCTCGCACTCAGCCGTAAAAGCTTGTTTTAGGACATGTTGTAAGGAAAAATGCTAGTATTGGCGCGGATGAAAGCATCGACCGTTGGAGGATTCCGGGCACCATTTTCGGCAAAGTTTGACCGCGAAAGCCCGAAAAACGCCCGCCAAAGCGACTTTCGGACGCAAGTGTGACACGGCAGCAATCAACAGCCTTCATCACGACCAAAAAAGGAACGTGTTACCTGACAATCAAGATCGGTCGTCGGAACTTTGATATCATGAAGATTCGCCGTTACACCATCGACGCCCAGGACAAGCGCGACATGCGACGGCTCCATCCTGACATTGATTTTGACTGGAAGAAAATCGGGCAACAACTCAAACAGAAGCGGGAGGTGTGCCGAGAGTACCGCTCCAGCAGGCAGTATAAGGCACGCGCGAGGCGTATACCCCGCGAGCCCTTCTATGGCGTGTGTGAGCCGAGTACGCGTACGGTGTATGTAAATGACCCAGGGAATGTCGGTGCGATGGGAGCGTTGTTAGACGCCCTGATACAACAGCATCGTGCACCGCTGGACGAGTCGCCTTCGGACGAGGTGAGTCGGCGACGGATATAGTGGAAGAATATAGTTGCATGCGATTGTAGTTTTGTGGGTTTCGGAGTTATGTGTAGCGACTTGATTAACTAATCGGCTCGGCTTGATTACATCGCACTTCTCGGCTGACATTAAGTGAGAATAGAACCCACGTTCAGCTTGAATTATCTGACAACCAGCTCGGATTAAGTAATCATAGCTTGGAAACAGCGTCTATGGGCTCACACTATCTGAGAATAACCCTAAAATCAGACTTTGAACATTACGCCGAAAATCCAACGTGCACCGTCCTTCACAAGTGTTTGTAATCATTGGATGGCTCTATGTTAACTTTGCACAAATGACACGCTCTGCGCAAAGTTGCCTTGTTATTAGGCCCCGAAAGCGATAACTTACAAGTTACTATATATAAATGAGTTATCTCATTATCATTTAATTCAAGCCGAACCGGATGTAATCAAGCTGTAATCATTTAATCCTAGCTCGAAAAGCTCTCGGCACTGATCCCGCCACCGCGCGTTCACCAAGTGCGCTATGGAGGCGTGCTGGCGCCGCATAGTAACCTGCGAGGTGCGGTTGTTCCCACCCTGCGCCAGCAGGGCAGCGATGGGGACAACGCCAGTCGTGCCTCGTCTGCTTGGCACTGGGCACGGTTGCTGAAGCGGGTATTTGCCCTCGATATGGCAACCTGTCCGGTGTGTCAGCAGGCTGCGCCTCATCGCCGCCATCAATCAGACACCGGTCATCCGTAAGATATTGCGCCATCTCAAGCTCGCCGTCGACCCACCCCCCATCGCAGCGGCGCGTGTCGACCAGGCCAGCTTCGCTTGGTCCTCGCCCT
>JAPULM010000188.1 GCA_027294925.1 bacterium | reverse complement strand
TCAATCCTGACCCTGTCCAACTTCATTCCCACCATCTATTTTGGCCTGTTCACCGGGATCGCCATGATCCTGGCGCTCCTCGGGAACTTAATCCTGCTGCCGCTGCTGCTCGTGATCTTCAAGCCCCTTGGTGCCGAGCACCAGAGGGAAGCGTCACTTGGTACTCCCTCACCGTGACCGACGCACAATCCGACACCATAAAGATGCCAAGACCCGTCGCCTCCATGAGATATTCCGGCCAGTGTTGGCGTAAAGCTGTGAGCATGCCCTCTTACCCCAAGCGTCCCAACGGACGATCGGCAGGCCCAACGTGCATCGGCGATCATCATCAATGACAGATTGACAGCCGAACTCGACACCAAGAAGCGACTGTCCATCATACAGAGGTCCTCACGCAACAATGATCACCCGCCTGTGGCGAAGCCGGGGTATAGCGTCATGCCCCCATCAACGATTAGGCTGACGCCGTTAACGTAGTCGGCATAATCAGATGCAAGCCAGGCCGCAGCTTGACCGATGTCAGACGTCTCGCCAATGCGTTTGTATGGGACCAGGGTCATTAGGGCGTTATACGCTTCAGGTGTACTCCAGGCTTCCGTGTTGATCGGTGTACGAATAGCGCCCGGCGCAATGCTGTTCACCCGGATGCGATAGGGCGCGACCTCTTGCGCAATGCTCTTCATCATCAGCATGACACCACCTTTGGAAGCGGCGTAATTGACATGCCCGGCCCAGGGAATGACCTCGTGCACGGAACTTATGCAGATGATCTTACCGGCGGCGCACGAGACCTCAGGCACGACACCACGGCGCTTGAATTCACGCACCGCCTCGCGAGCACAAAGAAACTGACCGGTCAGATTGACATCAATGACGAAATTCCACTGCTCTAATGTCATTTCGTCAAATGCCGCATCCCGTTGTAAACCGGCGTTGTTAACCAGAATGTCGAGCGTACCGAACGCTTGCATCAGGCGCTGAAACATGCCCTGAACCTGGTCTTCTTGCGACACATCGGCCCGGTGGGCATAGGCGTTACGGCCCATCGTGCGAATACTATCGACTACCTCCTGCGCAGCGTCTTCATCGGCGACGTAGTTGATGACCACGTCTGCCCCGTACCGGGCCAGCTCCAAGGCGACGCCTTTCCCAATACCCGAGTTGGCGCCAGTAACGAGCGCCTTTTGGCCTTGCAGCCATAGCTGCTCCGCACCTGCGGGCATCGACACTGCCGGCACCTGACTATGCTCTGGTGACATACAACGCTCTCCTTCCGTTTCTAAAGATGACGTAGGACTGTTATCCGACAAAGGGCATTTATCCACTTCTTTTCTTCTGGATGCTTTGAGCATTCAGTCTTCTCAGTACATTGCCCCCAAAACTTACAAAAGGATTCAACCAGGATGAAAAAATGTGGGTGTGTTGGAGTAGACGGTGCTCACCCGCTAATACTTTGAAATAGCGTCAAGCTAATGTTCTGAGTCGGTTAAGGTTAGTAATAAATCCCAATATGACAGCCGGATATGACACTCCTGTCACTGTTTTTCAAAGAGTTATGAACGTCGACATTCGAGCTGATTCATAATCAAAGTACTAGCGGATGAGCACCACCACCCGTTGCTTCAGCTGAGACGCGCCCTGCCATGGGAAGCGCTGTTGGAGGTGATGAGGCGTCGCTGGTACCTGAGCGGCAAAAACGTCGACGGTCGGCCTGGCTTACCCCGGGATGTCTCCTTAGTATGCGCCCTTAGTGGTGTTGATGTTAGTGAAGTATCTCAACTCACGCGAGACGGAAGCGTACCTGAGCGAGAATGTGTTGGCGCGAGTGTTCATCGGTTGTCAAGACGTGGAGAAATTCTACTCCGACCCCGATTTTCTGTCCGGCGACTTGAGCCTGAAACGCCCGTCGCTTCGCTCCGGGCAATTGTCGAGCCGCGAACTTGATGGTCGCAATGGTTTGATCTGTCAGATGACTCATCATCCCCTCCCTCAGGCTGAAAGACGGCATTCAAAACGTTGCCGCAAGGCTCAGATAGGATGACCAAAGTTCGACAGGATAGGTATATTATTTTTGTCTTGTTGCCTAAACCTAAATTAGTCACGATTCAAGACGTGACCCTATCTTTTTCTGCTATCTTTTTCACTTCCCGACTTCATTTCCACTCAAAGACTTCTATGAAACGGTGCTGGCGAATTTAACTCGAAGCAAGCTGTGCCGGTCACCATAAGCGATGCGCCGTCTGGTGCGGCGTTCAGCACGCCCTTTTTCGCTATTACGGGCCCCGTGATAACGGTGATGCCGTAGCGACTGAGCCGGCGTGAGGGACGCCGGCATGCTGACGGTTCTACCCGAGGGATTCACCTTCTACGCGTGCTGCCCCACTTCCGAGCCATCATCAGTTATCTTTAGACTGCAAATCTTCAATTTTCCACACCAACCGCGCCAGGGTTTCGGCAGACTTGCCACGTAGGCTTACCGTGCACAATGGGGTGAGTTCACTTTCATAGAGATTGACTTCAATGAGGTGGCCGCCACGCTCCCGCACTTGCATCGGAAACCAAGCAGCAGGGTAAACGGTGGCTGAGGTTCCGGCAACGATCATACAGTCACAATGTTGCGTCTCACGATGACATTGTTCTAAAACATCAGGCGGAATCGGCTCACCAAAGGCGACCGTATCAATTTTTAATATACCTTGACAGGCGGGACAGGGCGGCGGTAGCAGGTCTTTTGGAATGTCGTCAAAGGGGTAGCGTGAATTGCATTGGATACAACGAATCAAGGTAGAATTGCCATGGATTTCGGCAAGATTTTGACTGCCGGCTCGGCGATGGAGATTGTCAACATTCTGGGTAATTAAGCATTTTAAAAGGCCCATTTGTTCCAAGCTTACGAATGCGTCATGGCCAGGGTTGGGCTCAGCATTACGAACCGTCTCTTGCAGAATTTTACTCGGTCCGCTAGGCGCTAGACGCTCTTCCCAGGCGGATTTCGGGTCTTCTAAAAAACGCTGATAGCCATTCATCGGAGGCTCGCCATATTTGGTCCACAGCCCACCAGGTCCACGAAACGGCGGGATGCCGCTTTCCACCGAGATACCTGCCCCGGTGAGGCACATGACATAATCAGCTGCCAATATTAAGCTGGCTGCCTGATTGAGAGCGGCATCGAAATTTGTATCTGCGTGCGTCATAGGAAAGCTCCACAGATTGGTAGGGCAGGGCGTCTATTGTCTTGCCATGGCGGCGTTAAGGACAATTTAATTACCGCATGAAGAAGCTTTGCTCGATGCGATCTCGGCCGAGCAAGACAAATAATGCGATACCGATTAGCATTTTGAAAAAACTAGGCCAGATAAGGCTGGCATCCTCGGCCATGATTGGCAGCACCCAGGTTTGGCTGAAAAACACCATAATGCCAATTAGAAGCGTAAGATTGGCACCGATCAAAGCCCAGCGTTGTTTAAAAAGGAGGAATAAGCCAAAACAAACGGACGGCACCGTGAGTGCCCGCTCGATGCCACTTGGATTCTCAAATGGCTGTGACGTCCAAAGCAATAAGCCCAACACAATCATTAGTAGACCTGAAAAGACCACCCATACAAAACTCGTTGTTTGTTCGCTCATAGATATTCCTATCTCGAATACGTTAAAATCTCTTCACCCCAGTTTGCAACATACGACGCATGGTGTATATCTGGGCAGAATTTATAGCAGGGAATGCGAAAGAGTACAAGGGCAGAATTGTCTCTGTCTCTGTCTTTGTCGACGAGCAGTTGCAGAAGCACAATTTTTTGGCGACAATAGGTCAATTTTGTTAGTTAATGGAGGGTGATTAATGGCCTATACCATCTGGCGTCGGACGTACGGAAGTCAACAATGGGTATTTACCGGCCTGCAGCTCGACAGCGAAAAACTTGCCGATCAGTCCTTCGCCATGTATCGACTGGCGCCGGGCGAGAAGGTACAACTTCGAGATCCTGAAGGCGTTATCATTGACCAACGTATTGATCTGAGCCGCCCGCACGACCCATCTCAATAGCGTTATTAAGGCAGCCATGAAAATCGCCCTAACCTACAACCTCAAACCTAACGGCACCTATCAGCATGCCAATTGGATGGCGGATAGGTATGTAGAGTGGGATGATGCAGCAACCATTGAGGCGGTGCAAAACGCGTTAGCGTTTGAGCATGATGTGGTCCTCATCGAAGATGGCTTGGAGATCGAATCCCGCCTTCGGCAGGCAGGGCCCGATATGGTGTTTAATATGGCGGAAGGAGAAGGCGGTGCCGATCGTGAAGCGTTCATTCCGCTCATTTTGCAGCGCTGCGGGATTCCATTTACTGGCTCATCAGCTCAAACATTACGGCTTTGCCTCGATAAGGCCGCAACCCAACGCATTCTATGCCGGCACGGCCTACCAACCCTGTGTGGAACGATTGTGGTTGATCCACGTATGGGGTTAGGAATTTTTTCCGCCCCCCAGATTGTGAAACCCTTACACGAAGGCTCCTCCAAAGGAATTTGCGTTGACTCGGTTGTTTTCGATCAGGATGCGTTGCGCAAGCAGATTACCTGGGTCATAGAAACCTATCAGCAACCTGCTCTGGTCGAACCTTTTTTGTCAGGCCGAGAGTTTACTGTGGCCCTGCTGGGCAATGGGGAAACGGTGCAGATTCTGCCCATAGTCGAGATATGTTTTGATAATTTGCCAAGTCACTCCCCAGCACTGTATGCGTACGAAGCAAAATGGATATGGGATCATCCTCAACACCCGCTTGACCTGTTGCACTGCCCGGCAAATATAGAGCCCGGCCTGGCGCAGGAGTTGCGAGATTTATGTCGCAAAGCGTTTAACATTTTGGGGTGTCGTGATTGGTGCCGGATAGATGTACGGCTCGATGCTGAAGACCAACCCTATTTCTTAGAAGTTAATCCTTTGCCAGGCGTTCTACCAGATCCGAATAGTCATTCGTGCTTTCCTAAAGCTGCTGCCGAAGCAGGGATCACGTTCCCTGACCTCATCCGCCGCGTCTTGCGTCACGCCTGTGAGCGTTATCAATTGAGGTAAGATTTAAATATGCCGGCGGGTTACGCAGGTTTAAGTTTAACAACTGTTACTCCGTAACCCGCCAGCAAGGACGTTCTATTGCATCGCGGGGTCGATGATGATGTCGGTACGACGATTCTTCGCCCGGCCTGACGCCGTTTTGTTGGAGGCGACGGGTTCCGTTTCACCTTTCCAGGCGGCGATGATACGGCTGTTTTCAACCCCTTGCGTAATGAAATAATACCGCACCGCATTGGCACGGCGATGCGAAAGCTTCATGTTGTGAGCTGCGGAGCCCATGGCATCAGTATGGCCAACCAGGCGCACCCGTTGCTTGGGATGATCAGTTAAATGCGTAACAATTTTAGTCAAAATGTCACGCCCTTCTGATTTGATGATGGATTTATCAGTGTCAAATAAAACATCACCGCGAATGACCTGCAAGCTTGACACTTTGACCATAGATGAGGTTGTATCCGTTCCACCACGGCCATCGTCTACGGTAAGTGTAGCGGTGTAATTGCCAATTTTTGTGTAGCGATGGGTGGCGACCGGAAAACTAAATTTTGCCGTGTTACCGTCGCCATAATCCCACCTATAAGTCAGCTTGTCGTTATCCGGGTCAGAAGAATCCCGGCCGGAAAAGGTCAGCAAGCTATTGACATTGCCCGCAGAGGGAGCGGACAAACGGGCCATCGGGGGTTTGTTAGCCGGTTTTGGTGGGGCCATTTTTTTGGCTGCTACCATACGTTTGTCGGCCAGCGCATTGGCATCTGCAATCAGAGCCTGCGCCATTTTCGATGCTGCATCCTCTTTACAAGCGTAGAAGGTGCCTCGGGCTTCTTGAAAACGGCTTTCCAAAGCCGCAAATTCGTCTGGGAAACGCTCTGCAGCGCCTTTTTTCTCTGCCCCTGCAATAGCAGAATTCGCCTTGCCTAATTCAATTAAAGCGACCGGGTCCTGAATCGCACATCCTGCTGCAAGGGTTGATGCAATGAGGCTCACAAACAACATTAGCCGACGAGGTTTGACGTTTAGCATCATGGGGTCTCTCCTGTTCTAGTGGTTCACAGACAGTAAGGAACTAGCGCAAAAACACGCTAGTTTGAAGAGCAACGACAGGTCATTCAAGTCACAGAGTTTTAACTGGACTTAAACGTTCATCCACCGATAGATGAACTAGAACACCAAAGCGTTACTATTTTGAAAAGGGGAGAATAAGTAAGGAATTTTTCATCAGTCTTTAACTCTGCAGAGATTAGTTCATCTAAGGCTAAAGTCAAGCATTTTTTCAGCTCATCCTTGATCTCACGACTGAGTTACATCTTCCATATTGCTCAAGGTCGAACCATTAAAATTCTAGTGATTGTCCGGCTAAACGCGCTTTTAGCTCCCCCAAAAGTAACAGGGAACCGGTTATACAAATGAGGTCCTCAGGATCGGCATGGGCGCGGGCTAGGGTTAATGCTGACGCTGGGTCGGGTGCCGTCTGAACATGACTGCAGGACGATCTTAAGATTATCGCGAGCTGATTCGGATCGAAAGCGCGTGGATTGGAAAAACTTGAGGCAATCGTCGTACAAGCAATAGGAGCAAGGATATTAACGATGTCGTGTATTTTTTTATCGCCGGAAAATCCTAATATTAAGTGCAGTCGTTGATAGGAAAAGAGGCTCGTCAAGGCCTTAGCCAGATAGCGGGCGGATTCGATCGTGTGTGCTGCATCAAGGACCACCAAAGGTTGACGATCGATTACCTCTAAGCGCCCTTCCCATAATACCCCGGCCAGCCCTTGCCGTAGATGTTGTGCCTCAAGGCGCCACCCTTGTTGTCGAAGACGGCCTAACACCGCTAGAGCGACAGCTGCATTGATCGCCTGATGTTGCCCCAACAATGGGATAAGAAGGTTTTCAAGATCGAGGTCGAAACCGTGAAAGTGAATCCGATTTTCACCCCGTACCGTTTCGAGTTGGCACCATGTAAAGGTACGGCTGGCATCATACAGGGTTGCCTGTTGACGTTCACATCTTTTTTCGACGACTTCGAGTACCTGGGGTTCTTGCGGTGCCATAATGACCTCACCATGTGGTTTGATAATGCCCGCTTTCTCGTTGGCAATGGCGCTTAGCGTCTGACCCAGAATGTGGGTGTGTTCAAAACCGATTGGGGTGATCACCGCGATGCTTGGCGTCAGTACATTGGTGCTATCTAAACGCCCGCCCAAGCCAACCTCGACCACCATTATATCAACTTGTTGTCGAGCGAAATAAAGAAAAGCCAATGCGGTGAGTAATTCAAAGAAGGTTCGAAAAGTTTGTTCCGGCTTTGCAGTTGTAAAGGCGAGGTGTGCTCGTAGTTCGCTCATCAAGGCGGCGAATGCGTCAGGGCTGATCAACTGACGATCAATTTGAACCCGTTCACGAATGGTGACAAGATGTGGACTGGTATATAAGCCCGTACGTAGGCCAGCTTGTGACAGCATCGCGGCTATCATCGCGGCAGTTGAGCCTTTGCCTTTAGAACCGGCGATGAGAATGCTTGGCAGGGCACGATGCGGCGCCCCAAGTGCATCCAAAAAAGCGCTGAAATTTGTTAGGTCGAAATGCTCATGGTCGTAGGTGGCGCGTGGCTGTGTTTCGTAATTGATAAACTGATTCAAATAATGAAGCGATTCCTCATAGGTCATCTCAGTTGGCATGCCATCCACCTCGTTAGGCTGCCGCTTGCACAAGCCGCTGCAGCACAAAGCCGAAATCTAAGGAACTGAGAAACCAGCCAATACGGGGACCTCGCGTTTGGTCCAAAAAGGCGACATAGATTGCCTGAAAAATTTCTTTCGCCGGCAACTCCAGCTCCGCAGCAATTTCATATACCAAGACATGTATGGTGTCGCCATCCATCTCGGCCTGCAAGCGATCGGCGAGTAAGCCTAAAGCTTGCCGTTGGACAAGCGACAGATCGGAGCTGCGCTGGGGTAGGGATTTTTGCAATTGAAGGCGCATATCGGATGGACAGAAATTGTCTAGCCAGTGCTGGGCATAAGCAATTCGGTTGTGCAAAGTGGCTGTGTCAGGCAGCGGCAGGTTGTTGCGGCGCAGGATAGCCATAATTTGTTCGGCATTGCTTTGTGAAATTTGCAGCAAGTTGACCAGATGTTTAAAGGGAATACCTAGTGGCGCAGTGCCTTCCAACATGGCGAGTTCGGCAGCTCGCTGGTTTCGATTTCTTCCCTCCAGGTTGTCATATTCGTCAACCAAGTTAAGTAGTGGCAAAGCGGGATCAAACACAATATGCCGGGTCGGTTTAACCCGAAAAATCATATAGCGCACCACTTCAGGAGGAACGCTCTGGGTGAGATTGAAAATGCTGATCAAGTTGCCCTTGCTGGAAGACATATCGCCCTGACCCTGCAGGGCAATCCATTCGTACGGGATGGGATATGGCGGCTCGGCATGAAACACGTCACGCATAATACGTTTGCCGGTATCGTAGGAGCCACCTCGCGAGGCGTGATCTTTGCCAAACGGTTCGGCCGTCACCCCTAAGGCATGCCAGCGAGCCGGCCAGTCGACACGCCAGGTTAGTTTCCCCGCACGGGCGACTGATTCCGTGTCGTGGTGACCACAAGCACAGGTGTAGGTAACCGTTTTTGCCTCCATATCGAAGGCCTCCACCCGCGTCTCGGTCATCCGCCCGCAAGCGGCACATAGCGGATTAAATGGGGACCAATCCGCTTCAACCGCCTTACCGGTTTCGTCATATAAGATCTGTTTGATCGTTTCAGTGTGCTGCAACGCCAGCATGATTTGCTCGTCTAAACGACCCTGACGATACAAATCATGCGCCTGAATGACCTCCAGTTGAATGCCTAATTTTTGCATTGCTTGCAGAAACGGCTCTAGGAAGTGTTCGGCATAGCTGTCGTGTTGACGACACGGACAGGGGATATCGCACAAGGGTTTGCCAACCTCATCTGCATAGGTTGGCGAATCTAAGAAATCATACACCCGGCGCAGTGGGTCCATGGTGTCGGCTATATAATTCATGCGCACCTCTGCATGTTGATCGCGTAAGGCGCGGAAGACGCCTTCAGCGGTCAACACTTCACGTAGGTGTCCAACATGGAATTCGCCTGATGGGGTGATACCTGTGCTGAGCAAATGCGAGGTTTGTGTGCTGAGAGCGGCACTGGCAATGGCGTCGGCCCAATGTTGCGTACCCATTTGATTCATGGTTTTCCCTTAACCTGGCGCTAACGCCATGACAAGTTGACGGAAATGTTCACCCCGAGCTTCGAAATGCGGAAACTGATCATAACTGGCGCAGGCGGGTGAAAGCAACACGGCATCTCCAGGCTGAGCCGATGTGACTGCCTGCTGGAAGGCTGCATCAAGATCGGCAAACTGTTGAGCGACTGCTGATCGTCGCGGCGCAGGGGATGCAGCCGCGATAGCTTGGGCGAGTTTGGTGGCCGTCTTGCCATACAGGAGCGCAACTTTGGCACAGCCTTGAATGGCCTCACCAAGGTCGTCGAAAGGTATGCCTTTGTCATATCCCCCGGCTAACAGGATGACGGGCTGCTTGAACGCCTGTAGGGCGCCGATGGTCGACACCGGCGTGGTGGCCTTGGAGTCGTTGTAGAAGGTAACGCCTTGATATGTTCCAACAACTTCCATGCGGTGCGGCAGGCCATGAAACTGGCGAATACCTTCGGCAATTAGATCAGACGGAACGCCAAATAAGGCAGCCGTGGTGGCAGCGGCGGTAGCGTTGCTAAGATTATGGGTTCCTGCCAGCTTTACATCAGCCGTGTGAAATAGTACGTGCTGCCGCCCTGCTTGGGATAACAGCACCCGCTGATCTTCTACGTACGTTCCGTCCTGCAGTTGATCCCGGATCGAATAGAACAGCCGTTTTCCGGCGCTATCAGCGCCCAGGTCTCGAATGGCGGCTTCGTCCCAATTGAACACGGAGGTATCGTGGGGCTTTTGATAGGCGACAATATGTTCCTTGGCTGCCTTGTAAGCATCCATGCTGAGATGTCTGTCAAGATGATTGGCGGTCAGATTCAGGATGAGCGCCAGTGGTGGGCTATAAGCTTGCCAGGCCAATTGTTCCAGTTGGAAACTCGATAATTCTAAAACGATGGGAGTCGACGAGGTAATCGTATGTAATAAGGGCAGTAAGGAGCCGCCAAAATTGCCTCCAACCAATGTGTGACTGTCATAGAGACGAAGAATAGACCCCAACCATGCAGTCGTGGTGCTCTTGCCAACACTTCCTGTTATGCCGATTACCTGTCCCTTACAGTAGCGAACAAAAAGGTTGATTTCGCTATCAAGCCGTATCTCTCGAGCACGAGCTAAGGCAAGATAAGGGGAGGACAATGGCACCGCGGGGTTGACAAAGACCACCTCGGTATCGGTGAAATCGCGTTCACGATGCCGCCCGAGCACAAAGGTGACAGGTAATCCCTGTAGCGTTTGTATCGCAGGATGCAGTTCCTCAGCTCGACGGAGATCGGTAACCAGGACCGTGGCGCCTTGTTGTGCTAAAAACGCTGCCAAGCCGGCGCCACCACCAAACAGACCAAGCCCCATTATGGTGACGCGTTTGCCGTTCCAGGTTTCCTCTGCTGCCTGCATGGTTACAAGGTATCCTAGAGAATTGAACAGGCAAGTGAGTCAGGTGGCTGCGACAGGGCATTGGCGAGGCGCACCGCTTGCACGACAGGCGCAACATCATGTACACGAACCAGGCAGGCCCCCTGCGAGATGGCGTGAATGACACTGGTAAGGGTGCCTTCGAGGCGATCCCAAACCTCACGTTGTAGCAGATGGCCAAGAAACGATTTGCGCGACGTGCCGACCAGAATAGGCTGCCCCAGGGACTTAAACGCAGCAAGCTCCTGCAGCAGTTGAAAATCGTGCCGGACTGTTTTGCCAAAGCCAAAGCCGGGGTCAAGAATGATTTGTTGCCGACTAATGCCATGCTGCAACGCGAACTGCATTTGTTGTAAAAAGAAACCATAAACGTCATCAATCACGTGCTGATAGCAGGGCGCTTGCTGCATCGTTTTTGGCGTGCCTTGCATATGCATGAGAACCACTGATGCTTGATATTGGGCAATCAAAGGCGCCATTTGTGGGTCGAAACGCATGGCGCTGATGTCATTGATAAGGACGGCCCCGGCGTCCAAACAGGCTTGCGCGACGCTGGACCTATAGGTATCGACGGAGACCCCCGCGCCAAACTGCTTGACGATGTCTCGCACCACGGGAAGCACACGTTGATGTTCAATGGCGGCAGATACAGGCAATGCTCCTGGGCGTGACGATTGCCCGCCAACGTCAATTAGATCAGCGCCTTCTTCTAACATCTTTTCAGCATGCTTTACCGCCAGCTCAGGTTTTAAGTACAAACCACCGTCGGAGAACGAGTCAGTCGTCACATTTAAGATACCCATCACATAGGTGCGGCGGTTAACCTCGAGCAGGTTATCGCCAAGCTTGAGGTGGGTTGGGGCATGCTGCTGATATTGTAATGTCTGTTTGATGGCGCTTAGAGGTTCATCAACACTGGCCGGTCGATGCGGATTTGACAAAAGCATTGACAACTGGTTGCGCGATCCCCCGAGCAGCAAGCAGGTCTCGCCACTTGGACCGTCAGTACTCTCATACCACCATCCATTAAAGGGTTGCTGGGCGAGCCAGGCAAGGAATGAGTTGGCCTGCAGCTGCGACATACCAACAAGTTTAAATCCTACCTGGTCATGATCAGGAGGGAAAAGTGTTTCAGCATGACGATGACCGAGATGTTGTAACGTCTGCCTGAGGTGAGATCGGTCGCCCTGAAACAAAATACGGGCGAACATGGTGTTGTTCTCCATCGTGTTATTGGCGTCTTATTTATCGTTGTGGGCTTTGTTACATTGTCTATGTGAGTAGCTCACAGATCACTGTGGTGGCCTGCTCAATTTGTTCTCGGGTAACGTCAAGATGGGTGACCAGACGCATCGTAGAAGGGGCTGGCGCATATCCCAAGACCCCGCGTTGTTGCATCGCTTGCACGAGCTGTTCGGCATCGAGTCGAGCCGTTGAATCAAGCTCGAAATAAACAATATTGGTCTCAACCTCATGGGGATTTAGGTGTAACCCTGAGACGTCGAAAATCCGCTCAGCGAGAAACTTGGCGTGTTGATGATCTTCACGCAGCCTTTCGATATTATGCTCGAGGGCAAAGATAGCACCGGCAGCGATTATTCCAGCTTGTCGCATGCCGCCACCCAACATTTTTCGGAAGCGTAGGGCGCGCTGGATAAACTCAGTACTGCCGGCTAGCACCGATCCCACCGGGGCGCCAAGCCCTTTCGAAAAACAAAGCGTGCAACTATCAAAGTATTGCGTGTATTCAGAGGCCCGATGACCGGAAGCGATACAAGCATTCATCAGTCTAGCGCCGTCGAGATGCATACTGAGCTGATGCGCCCGCGCCACGGCGGATAGTTGGCGGATGGCCTCTAGTGGATAGACCGCCCCGCCACCTCGATTGTGCGTATTTTCCAGACAAATTAAACGGCTTGGCGAATGATGGATATCCTCGCCGCTACGGATGGCTGGAACAACTTGTTGCGTGGTCAACACACCACGCTGACCATCCAATAGATTGACCTGAACGCCTGATAAGACTGCAATGCCACCGGATTCATTGTTAAATGGATGACTGGTGCGTTCCATTATAATTTCATCGCCGGGTTGCGTATGCGTTTTAATCGCCAGTTGATTCGCCATGGTTCCGGATGGGACAAACAGAGCCGCTTCTTTTCCGAGCAGTTGAGCGGCCATTTCCTGCAAGCGGTTGACGGAGGGGTCTTCGCCAAATACATCGTCACCAACTTCAGCTTCCGCCATCGCCCGTCGCATCGCCTGAGACGGCTTGGTTACCGTATCACTACGGAGATCGATCATCATCATCTCATCCCTGTTGGCGCCACTGCCCATTGAAAACCTCGACAGCCGGTCCTGTCATATACACCTGATTATCGTCTTCCCGCCACTCCAATTGCAGTTCGCCGCCGAGTAGTCGCGCAGTGACACAGCGATCCGTTTTATCAAGTAAATGACAGGCAACGGCAACGGCTGAAGCACCTGTGCCGCAGGCCAAAGTTTCACCGCAGCCTCGTTCCCAAACACGCATCTCGACCGTTTTATGATCTAAAACCCGAACAAATTCAGTATTGACCCCCTGCGGAAAGACAGCATGATGTTCGAACCTTGGGCCCCAATAGGCAATATCGAATTGCTTAGGATCATCAACCAAAACGATACAATGTGGATTGCCCATTGACACGGCAGTGACGTTAAAGATCTTGCCTTCGATAACCAGTGGCTCATTAATGACCAAGCCGGCATCGCCACGCATTGGAATTTGTTGACGCTGCAGGCGAGGCTCGCCCATCCGGACACGAACTTTTTGCACGGTATGGTGTTGGGGGAAGAGATCGAGGCTTAAAACACCGGCTAGGGTTTCAACCCTGATGGTCGTCGCACGGGTCAAATGATGATCGTAGACATATTTCGCCAGGCAACGAATTCCGTTGCCGCACATTTCAGCTTCGCTACCATCGGCATTGAACATCCGCATGCGAAAATCAGCTTTAGTGGAAGGCAAAATGATAATAAGGCCATCTGCCCCAATGCCAAAATGACGATCACTGATGGCGACCGCGAGGCTGGCCGGATCCTCTATTTTCTCCTCGAAGCCATTGACATAGATGTAGTCGTTACCTAGACCATGCATTTTTGTAATGTGCATCATCATCCTCTAGTCAGCAGACAACGTCAGCAGGTCAACCAACTGACTCATTTTGACACGTTCATCGCCGACTGACAAGAGGCATCACGTTACACCGTATACAGAGCACTTGGCCTAAATAGGATAGGCAGGAGGCAAACTTGTGTTGTCTTACCTTGGAGAGCGAGAAAGGTAGAGATTCGCCTGCGATCCATTTGCAGACCGCCGTCTTCCAGGCAGCTTGAAGCAGGATCGTAACTTTTGCCCCAGCGCGATGAAGGCATGACGCCAATCGACCCGGTAAGATTTGCTTGCCGGCGTATGCTGAGAGGTTTTTTTCCGGCGACTCGCATATTTGAATTCAGATGAACCCAGTGAATCAATATATTGTTGGCTGCAACTACGGCAAATTGGGATTTGAGCTTGAGTTTCCGCTTCCAAAATATAGGCATAGGTAATCGTCATGCCGTCCATGTTATCCTCATCCTGAACCACCACATGGATGGCCGGTGAGGATTGACATCGTTCACACCAAGCTTCAGGCTCCGACCATACACGAAAAAATTCATCTAAGGCATCCATGATCATTACTCCTCTGTTGGTAAGGCAATTTGCAGCCGGCCTTGGCGTTGCAGGGATTTTCCGAACGGCTTCTTATATTCAACAAGCAACCAGCGTAAGCAGGAAGTATGCCAGGCTTAGAAATTTTTTTGTTACGGCGTCCACGAAATCAAATAGTACATTTAAATACAAATAATTATCAAAGATATGGGAGAGAAGATCAGGCGCTTATTTGAAGACGGCTTTGTAGCACAGCGCGGGTCAAGTATGACGTAGATGTAGCAACATTGTCCTAGGATTAGAGCCCGACTCGCCAGGCTGGCCGACGGTTACCGTCGGCGTGGAGTAAGTGGCTTAAGCAGCGGCAGTCTGATGAGCCAAAGCGATGCGCTACAACTTCCCCCCAACGCATCAGCCTTTCGTTCAAATTACACTCCGGCTGCATGCCCTCTGCATAGGCTTGCCAATCTAATACCTGCACGAAAGGTCGCAGATAGTCGATATGCCAATGCTGCTTGACAGCGCCATGAATGTGTCGGTGCAATCGGCTCATTAAGCCGCGTTTGGCACTGCCTGTATAGGTATAGTAACCCTTTGGAAATTCAAAACAGCCTAGACGGCCAATCTTGATAGGTTGGTTGTTTGCTAACCATAGGAGCAATGTGTAGGTACCAGCAGGCGGGGGAGGGGCGTCTTTAAGAGCCTGACAAAGCGATGAGCATTGCAGCATAACATGGCCCTTCAGCGTGCTGGTCTCAACGATTCAGAGCAAAGAATGAACCGGGTGCCGGGACGATTTTGCCTAAGACAACCGGATGACGCGCACCCGTTACGCTAGGTATACTATTCGGCTGCCCGTTGATACTGGCATACGCCAAGAGGGCAAAAAGAATCGCCTCTAACGCCTCATTGGGATAACCATAGACTGCCGGGGTTGTCAGTCGACAAGTCGGTAGGGTTGCAGCCAACATTCGCATAAGAGTCGGATTTTGAGCACCACCACCACAAACGACAACTTCCGTGATGGGCCAGTGCGGCAAAATGAACGACTGATAGTTACAGCGTATGGTTTCGGCTGTAAAGGCGGTGCAAGTTGCCACAACGTCATCTGCTGACAAATCTAAAGTAGTGCTTCGTTTGAAAAACTGTTGAAAAAAATGTTTACCAAAAGTTTCCCGCCCTGTCGCTTTGGGTGGAGACTGCGTCACAAAAGGATGTTGGAGAAGTTCGTTAAGAAGATCTTGATCAACCTGTCCTTTGGCCGCCATTTGGCCGTCAACATCAAAGGCTAGCCGTCCTGCGGTAAGGTCATGCACCGCTTCGTCGATCACCATATTGCCCGGCCCGGTGTCAAACGCAATGGTCTGCTCAAGGCCTTGACCGGTTAACACCGTCACATTGCCGATACCACCGATATTTTGTATGAGTTTTGGCTGTCCGTGGGTTGCAAAAAGAATATAGTGGCCATAGGGTGACAACGGGGCGCCTAGCCCGCCGGCTGCCATATCGCGCGGACGGAAATCCGCCACTGTTGTGGCCCCAGTGCGTTCGGCAATGATGCTAGGTTCGCCAATTTGTAGGGTTGACATATGACGTGGGGGGATGTCGGAGGCTTCAGGTATATGGTAGATGGTCTGACCATGAGAACCGATAAGGTCCACCTGATTAAGGGGTATATTGGCGACCTTAGCAACAGCAAAGGCGGCATCCGCAAAGCAGTGACCAAGTGCAACGTTTAAATGGCAAATGAGATCAACACGACTAGTTTCCGGATCACTGGCAGTCAGGAGCTCATCGCGCAGGGTGGATTGATAAGGGTAGCTTGCATGAGCCAGGACTTCTACCGCTAAATCAACGCCCTGTCCTTGCACGTCAACCAACGCGGCATCGACGCCGTCGACCGAGGTTCCCGACATCAAGCCAATGATATAATAAGGGTCAGATGCCATCCATTAGCCTCAAAGCAGGCGCTGAACAAATAAGCTTGCGGATTGTGCGACAGGTTAAAAGAGGGCTGCCTGGCAAGTCTGACGATCCTCCCAGTCAATGTCAAGCAAATGCTTGTAAGACCTTGACAGCTAATACGCTGTTGCTTATAGTCAGCACCAAGAAAATTCGTCTCATCACGCATCATTTTAAATATTGCTAGCCATTCTCCAGGTTGCCTTGGATGATTTCCTCCACGGCGTTCTCATCAACTGATTGAAGATTATGTGGCAGGCGTTTTAGAGCGACTGAGTTTGGCAGCAGCCGGCTTTGGTAAACTAAATAGTTGACACTTGTTTCTCTTCGGGGGAGCTGAGTATGGAACATGAGCGTATCGTAACCACCCATCGTAAAACATCAGCGGGTCGACGCCGAACGCGGCGTTTACAAGCTGAACTTCCGCTGATGCCGGTTCGTGACCTCGTTGTCTTTCCCTACATGGTATCCACCCTACTGGTGGGTCGCGAAACATCATTACAAGTCGTTGATAGCGCGCTGCAACACGACCGTCGATTGATGCTGGCCGCCCAGCGACAAGCCGAAGTGGAAGAACCTGAACCAGCAGACTTATACGGGGTGGGTACGGTTGTTTCTATTCTACGTATGTTTAAGCTCCCCGATGGTCGTGTGAAGTTATTGGTGCAGGGTCAATCTAAGGCTCGCATTCAAGCCTATGCGCAGCTGCAGCCCTTTTTCTCTGTCTACTATGAGCAACTTGAGGATACACGAGACTTACCTAGCATCCCATTGGAGCAAGAAGCTCTGGTGCAGGTCACCAAACAACAGCTTGAAAAATTGTTGTCAATGGGGCGACTGATGCCACCTGACGTGCTGATCCTGGCGGAGAATTATAAATCGCCTGGACGCCTGGCGGACATGGTGGCGGTCAATATTGGCATCGAGATGGATGAGGCGCAGCACCTTCTCGAATTGCAAGACCCTATTCAACGTCTCCGGCGGGTTGGCGAACTCCTCAACAAGGAGCTGGAGATGATGGCCATGCAGCATAAGATTCAGTCTGAAGCACGCGAAGAGTTGAGTAAAACGCAACGGGAGTATTTTTTGCGTGAACAACTAAAGCTGATTCAAAAGGAATTAGGCGAGGTCGATGAACGCGCCGCGGAGTTGCTCGAACTGAAGGAACGTATCGAACAGGCCGACCTGCCACCTGAAGTGAACCAGGAGAGCCATAAGCAACTCGACCGTTTCGAACGCATGCATGCGGATACGGCAGAAGCCGGCATGATTCGCAGTTACTTGGATTGGCTGATTGAACTGCCGTGGAGCAACATGACAGCAGATCACCTGGATTTACACCAAGCGCAACGTATCCTTGATGAAGATCATTATGGTCTCAATCAGATCAAAGAACGCATCCTTGAATATCTCGGGGTGCGTAAACTTAAAGAGGATCTAAAAGGGCCGATCCTCTGTTTTGTTGGCCCCCCAGGTGTCGGCAAGACCTCGTTGGGCAAATCGATCGCTCGTAGTCTAGGGCGAAACGTGGCTCGTATTTCTCTAGGCGGCATTCATGATGAGGCTGAAATCCGCGGCCATCGTAGAACATACGTCGGTGCCTTACCTGGACGTATTATACAAAGTATGCGTCAAGCCGGATCGGCAAATCCGGT
>JAPULM010000187.1 GCA_027294925.1 bacterium | reverse complement strand
GTGCGAACACTGCCTGGTCCGTCGCGGCAAGCAAGATGTTGAAGATCTCACCTTTAGCCAAGTTGTCTGGTGCCATTGTTTCCATTATAATGTTAGGGGTTTGTTATCAACGCCTCCAGGTCCCAAGCTGGGAGGCGTTGGTGCGTTTTGCGCCGGTTCCATTCCACCGCTTTACCGCGAACTGTTATCCTCGATTCCACTCATAATTTCATCGACGATTTGATCAATATCAGCCGCCGCCTTCGGGAAGCTTTCTGCCCAACGGTCAAAATCCATGACCCTGCCGATCCATTTTCCGCCGATACGATGCATCGGCAAGGGGTGCTGGTCGTGTCCGAGATACGATCGCAAATTGCGGACGCTCAAGCTCAAGTAACTGGCAGCCCCTTGCAGGTCCAGCCAGCCACGGGCATTAGTCAGACTCATGAGAAGCGTCCACGTAGTCCTGATTTTCCGCTGTATCATCCAAAGTCTCAGCCTGGAGGGCACGATCAACAATTAACTGAAGTTGATGATGCGGGCTTCGGTACTGTTGACCAGCTAGGACTCGCAGCTTGATCCATGCATCTGGGCAGAGCCTAACCATGATTCTGCGGTTGGGATGTTGCATGACTACCTCCATCGAAAATTGATGATACTAGGAGTGTAGCCATGTGATGGGCGGGTTTTTAGGAGGATAAAAAACTTTTTATTTCTTGCCGGTTTTAGGGCGGGTCCAGGGTATATTGAATTGCTTGAGATAGTTGCGAAGGGTGCGGTCGGACATGCCAATTTTGTCCGCGACATTCTCCTGTGTCGGGCGGACTCCCCGCGCCACTAACCGCTGTTTAGCCTGCGTCATTGCGTCCATTAATTCCTTTTTCCCCCATGCAGTGCTGCCAGAGGGACGCCCTCGACGCTCGATCTTGCGGAGCAGTTGTAGACCACGTAGTACTTGCTCGGCATCTTTATGGGCTAGCCCTTCCAGCCCTTGCAATGAGACCTTTTCGCCCATTGTGGGATGCCATCGAGCTTCAACAAAGGCTGGGAAGTCGCAGTGGGAGACATGCCGGAGCCAAGCTACCAGTTCTACTTCTTGCGCCTTGTGTCCAGGACGATGCTCGCACAGTCTAAAGATGGGTGCATCTTCGCTATCCGGGGTCGCAAGTAAGTAGGTGCCAAACAGAAAAAAAACATAGTCCGGCCAGCCGAGAGGGCCATCCACGCTCATGACAACAATCAATGCATCGAGAGGCATGCCAAGTGCGGTTTTTAGGTCCAGACCTTCCTCTGCTGTAACGATCCTGATAACGGGATTTGCCCGCAATGCGGCGAGGGTCAACTGAAACAGTGGATAGGTCGGGTCTAAGGCCTGTGCGTGAGGATAGATGAAGGTTGCCAGCTCAAACGGGGAGTGTTTCAATTTACGAAGACGCTGCTCCAGTTCGTCCCCAGCGCTTTCAGAAAACTCTTGCGGCACGTAACACCTTTCACCTGGTGCGACCATCCGGCTAAATATCAACAGTGTGTGGACTTCTAGATTTACAGGCGGCTTACATAGTTGCGTTGCCAAGAGGTCGTAACTGGTTGCATATAGGTTGCGGTTTATAGTTAGAATATGCAGGATTTTGCCGGATTTTGCAACCGTATACTCGCTAAGCTATTGATACATAAATGATTACAATCAATCCAGTGGTTCGCGAACGATGAGCTGTAACGTGATACCGCCCCCACACCTGACGTTACATCAGCTTTATAGAACGTTTTGATATTATAATAATACATTATTAAACAAATAGTTATCTACTAGATGGCCTTTATAATTCCGTTTAAGGTAACGTCAAGGTAGCGTAGAGACAATTGTTGTCAATGAGCGGTGGGGGCTGAAAAGATGACGATAACGCAGATGCAGGTGGTCAACAACGATGGGCATGCGGATCGACAGGCAATATCTCCAAATCAAACGCGCTTGGAACGTACAGGTGTTTCGGAGAACGATCGCCAACAAACAGCCCTTAAAGCTGCCTAATCGGTAAATCCGGGCTAGAAACTCGTCTCCTTAAGAGCATTGTTCGAGGAGCTAGATTGCGTCTACATCCCCTGATACCCCTGGTCTAACCGAGCAAACTGTCAACTACTTTTGCCCTGTTTTGAAAGGTGTCTACGTTTTATATAACCTCTAGCCTGGATTTCCTCAAGTGTCGATGAAACGGGGGAAGGGCTCACAAACAAGAAAGGATACAGATTACCACAAGACATCCAGGCAAAATCGACTATTTACTGGTCGCCACGTACACCCCATCCCAATTTTCCGGTGGCGGGGATTCCTGATACATCAGACAACGCTCGATCATTACCTGGGATGGGCCATCGCCCTTACACAGTAGCAGCGATTCCTGGAACAGGCTCAGCGCGTCGCCCCAGTATTGCTGCCGGTAGGCCTGCAGACCGGCAGCATAAGATTTGAGCGCCTTTTCCTGCTCTGGCGGCAGCCACTGGCCTGCCTTGGCCAGGAGCTCGTAAAGGCGCACGGATTGTTGGCGACCAACCACCTGCACCATGTCAACCTCACGCAGCAAAAAGGTATTGCCCACCAAATCGGCGGTGTTTTCGCCAATAAGAATCTCCGTTTTATATTGTTTGTTGAGGCCTTCTAGGCGGGAACCAAGATTCACATGGTCGCCCAACACACCATAGGCAAAGCGATATTTCGAACCCAGGTTGCCCACCAACATGAGGCCCGAGTTGACGCCGGTGCGGGCGTTGAGAGGGGGACGTCCGACTTGGGCCCATTCAGCACGCAGGGCAGCACGTTGGTCACGCATCGCCAGGGCCGCAGCGCAGGCGCGCGCCGCATGGTCTTGCTGCTCGACCGGGGCGCCAAAAATGGCCATCAACTCGTCGCCGACATACTCTTTCAGCATGCCCTCTTGCTCAAATATCTGTTCAGTCATCCTGGCGTAATAGTCACTGAGGAGGTCGATCATCTCATGCGGCGTAAAACGCTCCGAGGCGGCCGTAAAGCCTTGCAAATCGCTAAACAGGACGGTCAGCACCTTTTCTTCGCCGCCTAGTTGCAAACGTGCAGGGTCTTTGAGCATTTCGTTAATCACCACTGGCGATACATACTGTCCGAAGGCACCGGTAATCTTTTTGCGCTCGCGTTCTTCGCTGATGTAGTCATGTAGGGTCAGGGTCGTGTAATTGGTTACCAGCGCCAACAATGGATAGACAACATTGATCCACACCCCGGCATTGACAAACAGCCAGCGAGCCACAACAATATGCAAGGCGAACAAGCCAGCCGTGAAACAGAGCCCTTTAAAGGCGCTCATACGCGGCAAGACAAGACCCATCAGCACCCCTAGAACAAGAATGGCAAACAGGTCGTAAATGGTCGACCAACTCGGTTTGATGAGAAAATCCTGGGTTAAGATATTGTCGATCACGGTGGCGTGAATTTCCACCCCAGGGTACACGGCGCTGACCGGTGTGTTGCGCATATCAGAGGTGCCAGTGGCAGTAGCGCCGATCAATACGATTTTGTCATTGAACGTTCCCTTGGGCGTCTTGCCCTGCAAAATGTCACTGATCGAGATGTGCGGAAAGGTTTGCGGCGGACCCAGGAAGTTAAGCAGGAGCCGACCGCGGTTATCCGTCGGGATAAAGCGCCGACCCATCTGAATACCGTCGACGCCGTGAGACCCGACCTTTACCATCAATTGCGGCTTTTCCAGATAATGCCATGCCGCCGCAACCGGCAGAGGTGGAAACAGGTCCTCGCCGCCCTGGATCATCAGCGGCATCCACCGCACGGCTCCGTCGGGGTCGGCGCTCAGGGTAAAATACCCTGAGGCGGCGGCAACCTCAGTCAGCATGTCGAGATTGCTCTCCGGTGCATAGGCGGTCAAAAATAGATGCTCTTGCATCTCAGGGTTTTCATACAAAACGAGCGGGTATTTTGACGCGCTAATGCGCTTCAGCTGTTGGTCAATAGTGTTCTGATCAAGCCGATAAACGAATTTATCTTTGTCGTTGCCTTGCTGCATGTGAAAGAAGTAGCCTAGCACGACGGCAGCGGATGAACGCTTGATGGCGTTGGCCAAAGCCAGATCGTTATCGGCGTATTGGCGACGCTGAGCAATAAACATTCTCAATTCAGGGTTGTCAAGCGCCAGAGCGTCAATTTTCTGGTCAAACTGATCGATCAGACGAAGCTGGGAATTTTCGTCCGGCTCCAGAAAGCCGACGTCAAAGGCGATAACTTTAGCCCCATCTTGCGACAACCTATCGACTAACGCTGCCATTCTTGAGCGCGGCCATGGCCAGCGCCCTTCCGTATCGAGACTCTTTTCATCAATCAACGCCAACACCACGGCCGACGACGGCTGCGCCACCGGACGAGATTTGACACGAAAATCGTAGGTGCGCAATTCAATTGAGTCGAAAAAGGGCGCTTCGAGCAACATCAGCAGGGCTGCTAGAATAATACCGCCAACAGTTAGCGATACGGAATGCAGGGAAAACAAAAGCTTGAAAGCAGCTCGCATCGTTTAACCCCCTCTTACTATAGCGTCATGACACCCACACACGTTTCAGCATCCTAACATGCTCTGGTAAAAGTAGCCAGCTGGATGTGTTGCGGAGTGGATTATGGCACTAGCGTGGTAAACGACCAGCCATTCTCGGTGCGGGTAAACAATCGCCGATCGTGCAAGCGATCTTCAGGTGAACCGTGCCAGACGTCGATCTCGGTCGGATACAGATAGACGCCACGTAAGGTGTCCGCAACGGGTATCGTATCTTCATCCGGATAACGCCGTTTAAGCTCTGCCATACCTTCCAGCAAGTAGGCTCGGGAGGGTATCGGCTGACTCTGGGCGTGAAACGTCTCATAATAGTGTTCGAGTAAGCGCGAGGCATGCCCCTTACGATTCCAATACCGCTGCAGCCGTTCGGACGGCATGGGCTCAAGACGACCATACACACGGTACTGCCGACGAATCGTCGACCAGAGCAGATGCAGAGAGCACTGGCCACCAATCGATAATTGTTGCCACTTGGGGCTGGTCATGTTAAGCAGCAAACCAAACCCTTCGGGGTCGATATCGCGTAACGAAATTGCCCGCACCTCCGGTCTTCCTGCTGCCGTTACGGTGGCGATCATGCACACATCGACATACGGGTCCTGCTGCTGCCGTGCCGCCTGGCGGGCGGCGATAATTTCCGCCACCGGGTCCATGTGGTGATCTTTCCTAAGTGCTGCGCACCGCAATTAAGAGAACCCTCCCCCCTATTTCCCCTTCGCACCAGGGGAATAAAGAGGCTGCTTCCCCTCTTCGCCAACAGGGGAAGCAGAGCATAGAGATGACTTACTTGACGTAATCGTAGGAACCGTTGTGCCACTCATAGAACACATAACCAGGGGCCTTGACATCGCCTTTTTGGTCAAAGCCAATATTGCCTAGCACCGTGCTAAATTTACCATTGTGCAGTGTCTTGACCATCTTGTCAAAGTCTGTCGTACCACTCTGTTGAGCCGCTTGCGCCCAAGCCTGGATCGCGGCATAGGTATACAAGACATACCCTTCCGGCTCAATACCGGCGTCACGAAAGCGTTTCACAACCGGGGCGGCTTCAGGGTTCTTACGCGGGTCAGGGCTGAAAGTCATCAGCGTCCCTTCGCCAATATCACCGGTGATTTGCCAAAATTCCTGCGTCACCAATGCGTCGCCGGATATGAGTTGCGCCTTCAGACCCTGGTCGCGCGACTGCCGTAGGATCAAACCAGCCTCGGTATGATATCCCCCAATATAGATGACACCAATGTCATTCAGCTTCATCTTCGAGACCAACGCCGAATAGTCTTTCTCACCTGCACTGTAGGCTTCGTACATCGTTGCACGCACACCGCGCTTGTTGAGCTGCTTACGCGTCTCATCAGCTAATCCTTTGCCGTAAGCCGTTTTATCATGTAGGATGGCAATGTTGGCGGTAGCAAATCGCTTGGCGATATAATCCCCCGCCACCATGCCCTGTTGATCGTCACGACCGCACACCCGGAAGACACCAGGTCCGCCTTCATCGGTCAATTTGGGATTGGTTGAGGCAGGTGAAATCTGTAAAATGCCTTCCTCGTCATACACCGCCGAGGCTGGAATGGAAGAGCCGGAGCAGAAATGACCGGCCATAAACACCACACCCTTGTTAACCATCTGATTGGCCACTGCTACGGCCTGTTTAGGATCGCAGGCGTCATCACCGATCTCTAAGTCTAATTTTTGCCCCAACACACCACCGGCAGCATTGATATCCTTCACCGCCATCTCGGCACCCGCCCGCATTTGCTGTCCAAAGGAGGCATATTGACCGGTCATCGGCCCTGCCGTGGCAATCTTAATGTCAGCCTCAACGGTACGGAGTCCAACCATTGCAGCAAGCCCAAAAGCAAAAAGGGTTATCGCAATCTTTCTCATCCTATGACCTCCTCATGTCCATAAAAGGGATTAATTTGACCACCTACCCCTGACGCTTGTCGCGCCAGGCAAAAAGCCCCCGCTGTTCATACAGCCAGGGATACTGCTGAACCATCTGACGAGCATGATAGAGACGATACGCAATCAGCATCATGAGCCATATGACGCCGGTAGACATACCATACCCGCGCCATGATAGGAGTTGACCGTCGAACAACGCATAGGTAAGAAAGCGAGCTCCCAGCCCCAAAAACACGCTATAAGGCAAGGCAAACCAGAACGATTTCCAGGTCATGGCAAGCGCCCGCCCGGTCATCCAAGATGTTCCGCCGAACATTACCGCCGTCACGCCAAGAAAGACGGTAACGGACGAACCCAGCACCTGTTCCAGCATGTTACCTGCGCCCCTCCTGCCCGGCGTCTTCCCCTCGCCGCCCGCCTTCGAGATAAGCCGCATGAATACGGGGGTCAGCCAACAATTCAGCCCCTGCACCCGACATCACCACCTCGCCGATCGCCATCACATAACCGCGATGGGCCAAACGTAGCGCGTGGTAAGCATTTTGCTCAACCAGAAAAACGGTAACTTTGTCGCGTTCATTGATCGCTTTAATCACCGCAAAAAGCTGCTTGACGATCAATGGGGCGAGCCCTAGAGACGGTTCATCAAGCAACAATAGCTTAGGCCGACTCATCAAGGCGCGACCGATGGCGAGCATCTGTTGTTCCCCGCCGGACAAGGTACCGCCCCGCTGATATCGACGATCCTTCAGAAGAGGAAAAAGACGAAACACCCGCTCGACATCAGCCGTAAAGTGCGTTTCCTCAGCCGTTAGCGCCCCCATCTGCAAATTTTCCATCACGCTCATGCGCGAGAATATCCGACGTCCCTCTGGCGCTAGCGCGACCCCACGCTGCACAATCTCATGGGTCGGAAGTTGCGTAATGTCTTCACCATCGAAATAAATGCCGCCACGAGCCGCCCGTGGATTGCCGCAAATGGTCATCAACAGGGTCGATTTGCCAGCCCCATTGGCACCGATGAGGGTGACAATCTCACCCGCATTGACTTCGATGTCAACCCCCTTGAGCGCCTCGATCTGGCCATAAAATGTATGGACGCCTTGTACGCTTAGCATGCCTTCCTCCATCATGACCGTTCTCGTGCAGCACGTAGGGCTTCGGCAACCTCAGGAGGCAATTCTTCCGCTTCTTCTTCGCCGAGATAGGCCTTAATCACCGTAGGGTCGGCACGCACTGCGGCTGGTAGACCATCGGCGATTTTACGTCCGTAATCTAAGACAACGATGTGATCGGAAATTTCCATTACAACGTTCATATCATGCTCAATGAGCAACAATCCAATGCCTTGCCCATCACGAATGTCACATAAAAGCGCGTTGAGTTCGGCCGATTCGCGGGGATTGAGGCCGGCCGCCGGTTCGTCAAGACAGAGCAAAAACGGATCGGTACACATGCAGCGGGCAATCTCTAAGCGGCGCTGCGCGCCATACGGCAAATTACCGGCCTGCCGATCGGCAAACTCGACCAGTTGCACCCGTTCAAGCCAGTAGCGGGCGGTGGCAAGCGCTGCGCGCTCAGCACGGCGGTAGCGCGGCAGCCCCAAAAGCCCGGCGACCGTATACAGCGAGGCGCGCATAAGCTGGTTATGCTGCGCAACGATCAAATTTTCCAAAACGGTCATCTTGGCAAACAAGCGGATATTCTGGAAGGTACGTACGACGCCGGCATGCTGCGCAATGCGAAACCCTTCCATTTGCTCAAGCAACATCGGCCCACGCGGATGATGCAACGTTAAACGCCCCACTGTCGGCCGGTAAAAACCGGTCAGACAATTGAACACCGTTGTCTTGCCGGCGCCATTTGGACCAATAATCGCCGTAATCTCACGTGCGTTGGCGGTAAACGAAAGATCACTAATAGCTACCAGGCCGCCAAACTGCATCGTCATATGCTCGACGGTCAGCAAGGTGTCATCGGCAGTCGACTGTGACATGGTGCTCGGCCTCATTCCTCACCTCTAACATCACAAGACGCGTCATGCAAACGCACCGTGGGTTCACGATACGCCAACAACCCGCCAGGTCGCCAAACCATAATAGCGACCATCGCTCCCCCAAAAGCTAACATACGGAACTGCGCCAGGGCACGACCCAGTTCGGGCAGCACAATCAGCAGCGCGGCAGCGAGAACCACCCCCACCTGACTTCCCATGCCGCCGAGAACAACGATAGCCAGAATAATAGCCGATTCAATAAAGGTGAAACTCTCCGGGCTGATAAACCCCTGCCGGGTGGCAAAAAAAGCGCCGGCAAAACCGCCAAACATCGCACCGAGGCCGAATGCTGTAAGCTTGGTGTTACGCGGGTTAATACCCAGCGAGCGGCACGCAATCTCATCTTCTCGCAACGCCTCCCAAGCACGTCCAATGGGCAATTTACGAATACGTTGGGTGAACGCATTGGTAAATAACACCAAAACCAAGATCAGAAAATATAAGAAAATTACCCGGTGCTCACCGGCATAAGAGATGCCAAAAAATTCATGAAATGCCGTCACCCCCTCGGCCGGCCGGCGCGTGAACTCAAGGCCGAAAAAGCTCGGCCGGGGGATTCTGGAAATCCCGTCGGGCCCATTGGTCACGACGTACCAGTTGAGTAAAACAAGACGAATAATTTCACCAAAACCAAGTGTCACAATCGCCAGATAATCCCCCCGTAGCCGTAGTACCGGGAAACCCAGGAGTACTCCGGTCATCGCGGCAAACAAACCAGCCAGTGGTAAGCAAGTCCAGAACGACCAGCTAAAATGCGTTGCCAGTAGGGCATATGAATACGCCCCCATGGCATAAAACGCGACATAGCCCAGGTCCAATAGCCCTGCCAGGCCCACCACGATATTGAGTCCCCAACCCAGCATGACATAAATCAGCACCGTGGTGGCGGTATCAATAAGATAACGGTTCGAAAACGGCATAAACGGCAAGGCAATGGCCAGCAGGAGAGCAATCGGCGCGATGTAGGTCGCATTAGACGAGACGCCCCGCGCGATGCGGTCCAGGACGCTTGCAGCGCTTAGGCGACGGTTGCCCGGCCGTCGTCGATTGCGTAACAAGACAAGAATGAAACGCCCGGCAAAAACAACGATCACGGGTATGACGACAAACAGGGGGCGAAACTTAAGGGCGAGTCCTTCGGTCGCACCAACCGTCTCAAAACCTGCCAGGGGCAAGGCCAGAAGCAGGGTAACAAAAGCGACAAAGCCGGATTCCCTGCAGGCGACAGCAAGGTTGGTATGTTTAGGCATTGGCAACGCCGGTTTGGCCATCGCTCAGACCTTTTCAATTTCAGGCTTGCCCAGCAAGCCATATGGGGCAAAAATGAGTACGAGCACTAATGTCGCAAAGGATGCCACGTCTTTGTACTCAACACTAAAGTAGCCAGACCAAAACGCTTCGATAAGACCAATTAAGAGCCCACCCAACATGGCGCCCGGCAGCGAGCCAATGCCACCGAGCACAGCAGCGGTAAAGGCTTTGAGACCCATCAGAAAACCGATAAAAAAATCAATTACCCCCCAATACAACGTCACCATGACACCTGCCACGGCGGCCAGAGTAGCCCCCATCACGAAGGCCAGCGCAATCGTCTGGTTGACATTCACGCCGACCAATGCGGCCATCTCACGGTCTTGCTCACAGGCGCGCTGCGCGCGGCCCAACCGCGTCTTGCCGATGAGCAGCGAAAAGGCCACCATCAAAACAATGGTTAACAACACAATGATGATTTGCAGGTAACTCAATGTCACAATAAAATCACCTGATCGCATCAGTTCAAGCCCACCGGAAAGTAAAGGGCGCATGGGCTTTACACGGGCACCCTGTAAAATTTGCACATAATTTTGCAGAAAAATCGACATGCCGATAGCAGAGATGAGAGGCGCAAGGCGGGAGGCGCCCCTTAGCGGCCGATACGCGATGCGCTCCAACGCCCAGCCATAGACCGCCGTAAAAAGCATCGACACAACCAGCATCAGGGCAAGCACAAGAGGCACCCAAGTCACGCCTATCAAGGCAAGTGCAAGGACGGTAATAATGGCAATAAAGGCGCTGATCATATAAATTTCACCGTGGGCAAAATTAATCATACCAATAATGCCATACACCATGGTGTAACCAATGGCAATCAAGCCGTACACCGATCCTAACGTCACCCCGTTGATGAACTGCTGGACAAAATATGCCATCGCCTTTTGCCTATCTGTGACAACCCTTTTGTTTGTCGTTTATCCTGCGGCGATTCCCTACAAAAAATCTCCTGATCTTGCTGGTCTGTGTGCAAAGCGCCTTAGTATAGCCGATCGCACCCGTCTGCCCCGGCAAGGAACATCGGCGACAACCTTCTGATGTAACAAAAATCAGCCAACTTTTCAAGTTTAAGACAACCTGCCCGCACCGCAAAGAGGGAAGTGAGAAGCTAGTCACGGCAACGTAAGCGGAACTTTGGAGAACTGAATAGCCCGGCAATCTATGCTATGATAATGACGCCGGCCATACTCGACGCGACCCTAGATATTAGGACAACACATGCCACCACTTGCGCTTGACGATTTGCTCATTGTGGATCTCACCCATTACATTGCCGGTCCCTACTGTACAAAACTATTAGCCGATTATGGTGCTCGAGTGATCAAAATTGAACGCATTGACGGCGGTGACCCATGCCGCCAACTCGGGCCGTTTCCCAACCATGAGCCGCACCTGGAAAAAAGCGGCCGGTTCTTGCACTTGAATACCAACAAAGAGAGTGTGACTCTAAATCTCAAAACGCTAGGCGGCCGCCAACTCCTCTTTCAACTTGTTGCCAAAGCTGATGTCGTTGTCGAAAACTTTCAGCCGCGTGTCTTGCCGGCGCTGGGCTTGGACTATACGCAGCTGCGTATAGCCAAACCTAGTATCTTAATGACATCAATCTCTAATTTTGGCCAAACCGGCCCCTATCGAGACTGGCGCGCCCAAAACCTAACGCTTTACGGCATGGGCGGTGAGATGTACAGCAGCGGCGCAACAGGGCGCGAGCCCCTTAGCCAAGCAAACGATTTAGCCCTGTATCAAGGTGGCTCCATGGCGGCGGCAGCAACCATGACCGGCGTTTTCAGCCTTCGCCGCCACCATGTTGGCCAACATATTGATATCTCCTTGTTTGAAACCCAGGCCGGCTCGATGGACCGACGTATGACCGCCCTGGTCAATTACCAATACACTGGACAAAATCCGGGCCCTGAAGACAACCATCAGGTAGGCATTCTGCCTTCCGGCGTGTTCCGCTGCCGGGATGGTTTTGTCGACATTCGCTGTACCCCACGCTGGTGGGACCGTTTGGTAGAGATGCTAGATATGCCCGAATTACACGACGATCCACGCTTTAACAACGAGGCCGCCCGTCTGCAAGCGGCTAATTATGAGCCATTCCGACACATATTTACTCATTGGCTACAGCAGCACACGCGCCAGGAGATCATGCGCCATGCCCAACGCGCTCGCCTGCCGGGAACTGCCGTCAATACACCGGCGCAGGTTCTCACCGACCCTCACTTTGCCGCCCGCGGCGCCTTTGTTGCCACGCACCATCCTATAGCCGGCACCTGGCAAATGCCCGGCGCGCCGTTTCGTCCACAACGCACCCCGTGGCAAATACGATGCCCCGCACCTTTGCTCGGGCAACACACCACAGACGTGTTACGCGAGTTACTTGACCTTTCCTCTGCCAGCATCGACCGCTTACGGCAAGATCAGATCATTTAAGCCAAGGAGTTCACAGGTGACTATTCCGCTACCTTTAGAAGGCATCCGGGTTGCCGATTTCACCAATGTCTATTCAGGCCCTTACGCCACGATGCTTCTGGCTGATTTCGGCGCCGAAGTCATTCGTGTAGAATCCCTACAGTACTTCCCAACTGCGACACGCGGTTATACACCGAAGCCAGCACCGGCGCTTTTAGCTGCCGGCACCCGTGTCATGGCCGCTTATGTCGATGGTGAACCTGGCGAACGACCGTGGAACCGGCACGCTATGTTTAATGCCCATGCACGTAATAAGCTCAGTATGACGGTGAACTTGAAAAGTGCCGAAGGGCTTATCATCGCACGACGTTTAGTCGAGCGTAGCGATATCGTAGTCGATAATTTCTCTGCCGGTGTTATGGACCGTATGGGGCTATCTTATGCCGTATTAAAAAGCTGGAAGGCTGATATTATTGTGATGTCCATGCCGGCATTTGGACTCGATGGCCCTTATCAAGCAACGCAGGCTTTCGGTATAGGCGTTGAAGGCCCATGTGGCTTCACTGCCGTTCGCGGCTATGAAGATGATATCGAACGCACCCAGGTGCCGCCGGTTGTCCACATGGATACGGCCAGTGGTCCCGGGGCAGCTTTTGCGCTACTCACCGCCTTGCACTACCGCGATCGTAGCGGAGAGGGACAATTTATTGAATTTGCACAAGCAGAAAATATGCTACCCCACCTGACGTCATATTTCTTGCAAGCCCAGATGGCGCCATGCGATCATCGCCCCATGGGTAACCATCATCCTCAGATGGCACCGTATAACGTTTATCCATGCGCGGGTCAGCAGGAATGGGTCACCATTACCGTAGGCGACAACGATGAATGGCAACGTTTATGTGAGGCATTAGGTCGGCCGGCTTGGGCCATACAAGACCGCTTCAAAACCACTGCTGGCCGTCTCCAGCATCAAGATGAACTTGACCAAGCGTTAGCGGCATGGACACAACAATTCACCCCAGCCCAAGTTGCGCAACGTCTACAAGCGCATCAGGTAGCGTCCGGCCCCGTTCTGTCGGTCGCTGCCGCTTATACGGACTCCCACCTCCGAACACGCGGTTTCTTCGAAACCGTCACCCATGCCGACGCTGGCGTGCACGATTATCCAGGCATCCTCTGGCATATGTCTCACACCCCGGCGCATATCCGCACCCCGGCCTGTTGTTTAGGCGAACACAATGCCTATGTGTACGGTGAGATACTCGGCTATAGTGCAGAAGAAATAGAACATTTCACTCGCAACCATCACATTGGGGAGGCCTATATCGAAACGCTTGCTTAATGCCCGTGCTTGACCGTCACTTATGCACTTTGCCAAATTTGAAACGCTAATTATACGTCTGGCGTCGAGCCACTTGAGCGGGGAAATCCCACCAGATCCGTTGTTTGCAACGCGATGCGTACCTGATCACCCGGCCGTAGCGACACCTGTATGGGAAACAGGCCACAGAGCGTCACACCGGATGCAAGGCGTAGAACATACAAGCGCCGCGTACCGCGGAAGCTGGTCCGATCAACCTGCACCGGGGTACCGTGCTGATCGTCGCACAGCTGTATATATTCTGGCCGTATGAGTAGGTCAATATGTCGGCAATTGGCCGGGATGGCATCATCAGCGCGCAGCGGAATCTCACCTATCTCAGTCGCAATGCAATTGTGCCGAACCTCACCTGCCAGAAAATGACCGAGACCTAAAAACTCAGCCACGAACCGCGTCAGGGGTCGCCGGACAATGTCATCCGGTGTCGCGTGTTGAACAATTCGCCCCTTTTTGATGACCGCCAGCGTATCTGCAAGACTTAGCGCCTCTTCCTGATCGTGCGTCACCAAGAGCGTGGTAATACCGGCTTGTGCAAGAATGGCCTGCACCTCCTCACGCAACTGCTGTCGCAGATTCACATCAAGATTACTAAACGGCTCATCGAGTAATAAAAGCTGTGGTTCAGGCGCCAAAGCACGCGCCAGGGCAACGCGCTGCTGTTGACCGCCTGACAGCTCATGCGGATAACGATCAACCACCTCTGGCAGCCCGACCAATTGTAGCATCTCCTGTAGACGGGAACGACGCCAGGCAGCCGGCCAGCCCATTAAACCAAATTGAATATTACGACCAACCGTCATGTGCGGAAACAGTGCGTAGTCCTGAAATACCATGCCGATTTGCCGTTTTTCCGGCGCGACCATCATACCAGGGCAGCTAACCAACCGCTTAATCAGATGAATAGAACCACTATCCGGCTCTTCAAAACCGGCAATAAGCCGCAACAAGGTGGTCTTACCGCAACCGCTGGGTCCCAGCAAACAAACCGTTGCCCCGGCCTCCACCTGCAATGACACCTGTTGCAACACCGCGACACCCGGCTGAAAACTCTTACTAATATCATGTAGAGAAAGCACTGGGGTCATGGGGTTCCCTTGCACACCTCAGGCAGATCAGAAAATGGAGAGAGCGAGCGTCCTGTCATCTGCCGGCCTGTTTTTCACTCGGTGTCTGCGAGCTGCTGTGCACCTGGTGCTGGTCCAGGTATTGCCGTAACGTCTCCTCTTGTAGCCGACCGACGCTATGAAAAGTGACGCTAAATTCATCGGGACGCAACCATCCCCCCGCTTTCACATGCATCACAGATGCAATACGGTAACTCAGATCATTCGGCCGCCGCTTAGCAACTTGGGCAAGGAATTTAGCATCAGAAAGCAGTGTTGGTGACCAATCTAGGCGCACCGGCCGGCCTGCCTGCGCCATATAACACAAATCCAAACCAGTCTCTTTGAGGTCATGCCGAAGCGTCTCATAGTCCCGCTGGGTCAAAACAATCAGATCGTTATCGGTTGCCACGTTATTTCCTCTCCTCGATCGCCATAGCCTTTTCCCATTCTTGCATAAACTCATCTAGGCGTTCAGCTATAGCGCCCTGTTGGGTCGTCAATTCTACCAATTGTTGCCAATCACCGTCTTCTTGGCAGTTTTCAATCGTCGCCTGCAAATCAGCCAGTTCCGACTCAATCTGGCTAATGTCCTGTTCGATCACCGCTACCTTACGATGTCTGAACGGACGTGGACGTCGAGATGTCTGCGCTTGCCGCGCTTTCGGACCAGTCTCGGACTTGACCGAAGCCACGGCTGCGCTTGGCGCGGCCAGATGCGTCTGATAAGCCGAATAGTTGCCCGCATAGGCCACACACGCACCCTGCTGCATATACAGAAGTCGTGACACGACACGATCGACAAAGTAGCGATCATGTGAAATGAGCAGCAGGGTACCGGCGTATTCGCTTAAGGCGCATTCAAGTGCTTCGCGAGCCGGGATATCAAGATGGTTGGTGGGTTCATCCAAAATCAACATATTGGCCGGCGAAAGCATTAATTTGGCCAACGCCACCCGGTTTTTCTCGCCGCCACTCAGGTTGCTAACCACCTGTAACACGTCGTCCCCGGAAAAGAGAAAGCGTCCGAGGTAGCTGCGGATATCGCCAACCGTTCTCCAGGGTTCCACCTGCCACACTTCGTCCAGCACCGTATGTTCTGGGTTTAAACCATGTAATTCCTGGTCGTAATAAGCCACGGTGACATGCTGCCCCAAACGCAGAACGCCATCGTCAACCGTATCCCGCCCAAGCAAGAGCTGGATAAAGGTACTTTTCCCAGCGCCATTTGGCCCCATCAGCCCGACTTTATCACCGCGATAAATGGTACAGGACAGGTTACGCAACACCGTCTGATCGCCAAACGACTTCCACACCTTGCGGCACACCACAACCTCGTGGCTTTCGCGCCGATCAGAGATCATACGGAGCTGCATGCGACGGTTGTCGGCAGCTGGCCTATCAAGCCGCTCCATCCGTTCAAGCACCTTTTGACGACTCTGCGCCTGCCGCGTCTTTTGACCAGCCATATTACGGCGGACGAAATCTTCCTGCCGACGAATCTCAGCCTGCTGCCGCTCGTAAGCTTTGCGTTGCTGCTCTAGGCGAACCGCCTTTGCTTCAACATAAGCAGAATAATTGCCTATATAACGTTGGAGAGCATGATGCTCTAGTTCCACAATCTCGTCAACAACGCGGTCGAGAAAATAGCGGTCGTGGGAAACCAACACCACCGTTCCGCTATAGTCCCGCAGAAACCCTTCCAACCATTCAGTCGCGGCAATATCAAGGTGATTTGAGGGCTCATCAAGCAACAGAAGGTCCGCTGCCTGTAACAGCACTCGGGCCAATGCGCCCATGTTCTTCTGGCCGCCACTGAGTTGCGCAACAGGCTTCTGTAGATCAACAAAACGAAAACCAAGCCCAAATAGGGTCGCCTCTACACGTGACGGTATGGCGTAACCTTGCGCGGCGTTAAATTCCTCCAACAGCACCCCGTAGTGCTGGAGCTCTTGTTCACAAGCTTGGCCTTTCCCCATGCGGGCTTCTAGCTCATTCATCTCTAGCTGTATATCCAACAGCCGACGAAATGCCTCACGCGCCTCTTCGTATAGCGTACGATCACCTTCAACTGTCATAATCTGCGTGAGATGCACCAGACGTAGCCCACGACTTCGTTCGACAGTGCCACTATCGGCCTGGATAGCGCCACTCAGGATGTGCAATAAGGTACTTTTGTCACTTCCATTGGCGCCAATCAAACCAATTTTGCGTCCTGCCTCGACTTGCCAGGAAATGTCCTGTAGGATTGGATTACCGGCAAAGGCCTTAGCGATGTTTTGTAAACGTATGAGCGTCATGTAGATCAGTCTAGTCCAGGTCAGTAAAAGTCGTCAAGCAACCCCCTTTGGACTTCAGCCTTTTCCATTGCAAACCCTTACCAGGCTTTCTATAATAACTTGACCACCAGATACAATTACATATTACACGTTGCAGTTAACCGTAACCGTGACAATTTATCTTCTCTCCGGTCCTTAGTCATTATCCATGTCTTCACCTGCCTTGTACAGCCGGGCAGAAGTCCTTGAGCGGTTCCGAATAGCGGATTGTCTTTGCAACCAACGGGTTCTACCCCGCCAAATTGGTAAAGTGATTGCGGTACGCGGTGACCAGGCAGGATAGCATGATTGACAAATTTATGTGTATCCACTCATGGGAGGAAGGGCATGTCAAACTTTAGGCAACAACTCTTGCATGAATTTGCAGCCAAGGGCATTGCGTCCAGTGTAGCGGCGTTCAAGGAGAAGCACCAACCCAAAAAAGAAAGCCGCTTTAATGTCGACGGCATTACGTATGAGATTGGACCTGCCCGGCTGTATGAAGAGCATATCGAGTTTGAAATCAGTTCCAAAGTGCCGCAGGATGAACTACAAGACCGTAGCGACTTTGAACACTACTTCGCGGCCATTAAGGACGAGTTGGGCAATGGCCCCAAACAGCCGGAAGAAATCGGCATGGACAACATTGTCCAAGATGTTGGCAGTGAAGAGGTCAAAGAACGTGACTATGTCCGCCTCCTATATCGTTATCAATTTGAAGAACTCTATGCCCAGGAAGCCCTTTCCGCCGAGCTGGAACGCCTGCAAAAAGATCCATCGGCGCGCAAAATTCCCGACATTCCTAACGTCAACACCATGGCTGGACGTGTTTTGCTTCTCTGCGTTGAGGATTTCGTGCATCAGGAAGCCACCACGATGATGAACTGTCTCATCGAAGCCAACCAGAAAGTTCGGCAACAGCCAGTGGGGGGGGGAACCCGCAAACGGAAAGCGGCAGCCGGTTAACGACAGATGATGCCTACGGTTTCCGGAAGCTGTCCTGTATGATGCGCTCCAATGCTTGGGCGTCGCTTGCGGATATCCCCTCGGCCTCCTGTGGCTGTTTGTGTCGTTGTTCGGATGGTGACTCGGAAGTTGTTAGTGGTGCAAGCGCCGGTGCCAAGTCGGGTAGTTTCCGGCGCACGCGGTCATATATCTGCTGAAATTCATCGGCTGCCTGTGCAGGCAGCAAGGCCGACAGTGTAGACGCCACCCGGAACAACACTGGCGCCAGTCGCGACTCAGACCCTAGCGTTGTTGCAAAGGCAGGGAAAATTTGGGCTGTAACCAGTAATAAAGCAGCCAGCATCACACCGACTTTAGCGAAACCAAACAGCCCGCCAAGCATCCGATTAGGTAGCGACAAACCGACGACTTTAACCAAACGATGCAGCAGCCTTGCTAGCACCATGTAAAACACGGTGACCAGCAGAAAAATAAGGCCGAAGCCTAGGGTTTGGCGCAGCCACTCCTGAGTAATCATTGCTTGCAGGAATACAGCCACATAAGGATAGCCTTGGATCGATAGCATAAAAGCAGCGATCATGCCAAAAATTGCTATGATTTCATGTATCAAACCTCGATAGAAGCTCCACACACTGCCAATAAGCAAAACGATACCAACGCTGACATCGAACCAATGCATAGTGCCCCCAATCAACATTGCCGATTGTTAATTTAGCATCAATCACCAGCAATGAGTTATACGCATTTTGCCACGGGAAGGCAACAACGATGCACAGCCTCGACCTTCGACAGGTGGAGATTTTTTACTATGTAGCAAAATTGCGCAGTTTTTCCAAAGCAGCCCAAGCCTTACGCCTCACTCAGCCCACGGTGAGTGGCCATATCAAAAGCTTAGAAGAAAGCCTATCATTGCGCCTCTTCGACCGGCTCGGGCGTGAAGTCCGCTTAACGCAAGCCGGTGGCGTGTTGTATAGCCACGCCAAACGGCTCCTGTCAACCAAATCGGCCGCCTTGCAAGCCCTGCAAGAATTCCAGGGCGGCCTACAAGGCGAGCTCGTGATTGGCGGCAGCAGTATTCCCGGGCAATATGTGCTGCCTGTTTTGTTTGGTCAATTCACCCGCTCGTATCCTGGCGTTACGGCCATTCTAAACATTACAGATACAATGGATATGGTTGACCAAATCGTGCATGGCGATCTTGAGTTAGGCATTGTGGGTGCTCAGGTGCCGCATGCCCAAGTCCTGTACCATCAGTTTATTGATGACGAACTCGTGCTGGCGGTTTCGAAGGAGCATGTTTGGGCCGGGCGGCATAGCGTTCCCTTAGCGGCATTGCATACCCAACCCTTTATCCAACGCGAGCGTGGTTCTGGGTCGCGATTAGTCGTCGAACAGACCTTCAAACAGCACGGATTCGATACGGCCATGCTGCATGTGATCGCCGAAGTCGCCAGCACGGAAGCCATCAAGCAGGGTATTAAGGCTGGACTCGGATGGGGTATCATCTCAAGGTTCGCGTTGACCGATGAACTGCGAGCCGGCAGTTTATGTACGGTGCCCATTCAAGACGTCGTGCTACAGCGGAGTTTCTACATTATTCGTCATAAAGCTCGAACCCTGTCCCCATTAGTTCAGACCTTTGAACACTTTTTACTTAGTAGCGACCCTGCTGCTTTATTGACATAAGGGGCACC
>JAPULM010000186.1 GCA_027294925.1 bacterium | reverse complement strand
ATTTGCACCAGGCGTGATTTGCCAATACCTGCCTCACCGCTCAGCGACACCACCTGTCCCATGCCATCTTTAACCTGCTCCCAACGCTCTTGCAGCAATCCGACCTCTTGCTCTCGGCCCACAAAGGGCATAGAACCCGCGGCGGTAGCGGTCATGTGAGGCGGGGTGTCACGCTCTTGCAGTACCTGGTAAATCGCCAGCGGCTGAGCAAGGTCCTCCAGGAAATGATCACCCAGACTCTGATAATCAAAATGGCCCTCGACCAGCCTCAAGGTGGCCGAGCTAATCACCACCGTGTTGGGCGCGGCAAGACCCGGCAACTGGGCAACAACATGCGGCGTATCGCCGGAGACCAACTGTTCACGTTCTTCTCCGCTGTCGACTGCTTCCATCACCACCATGCTGGTGTGAATGCCCACCCGCATGGTCAGTTTCACATCCCTCTGTCGCTCGAGACTCTCATTGAGCCGGCCCATCTCTGCCACGATTTCCAATCCCGTGCATACGGCTCTGTATGCATCGTCTTCGTGCGCGCGAGGATATCCAAAGTAGACCATAAGCCCATCGCCAAAACGTTGGGCGATATGTCCCTCAAAACGACGAATCACCCCGACACACACTTTGTGTGTGTCCTGTATCAGCTCGTATAGCTCTTCGGGGTCAAGTTGCTCGGAGAGTAGGTCAGTGACCACCGCGCGACACCACATCACCGTTAATTGGCGCCGCTCAGCGGCAAGAAAACCCTGTTCATGTGGAACCTGTCCGCTATCGATTATCTCCTCGGGCGATGCGGTAACTGTTCGTTCTGTCTGAACAGAACTCGGTGGTGTCAGCGAGTCGACCTGGTCTGGCAACAACCCCTCTCTAACTGGCAAATCAGAGCTAGAAGGTGCATCCACGGCGCTGTCACGTTCCTTCACCGTGGCAATAAAACGATAGCCGCGCCCGTATAACGTTTTAATCACCTCCTGTGTGCGCCCGTTGTCACCAACGGCTTTACGGGCTGCCGTGACACAGTAAGTCAGAGCAGATTCACTGACGAACAGGTCGGGCCACAGATGATCGTGCAGGGTCTCCTTCGAGACGAGATGGTCATGATGCTGAATCAGATAGTTGAGCAGGTCGAATACTTTTGGCTCAATCCGCAAAGGGGCTCCCTCTAGGCGGAGTTCATAATTATAGGTGTCGAGTTCGTAGTCACCAAAGGCATAGATCATCGACAGCCCCCTGTGGCTGTGGACTTGTGGTACGGGCTTCAGTTCACTTCATTATACACACTTCCTCTGAAAATCCTCTGAAAATCCTCTGAATGTTCTTCTGATCTCCTCAAGATTTTAATCCTGTATATCGTTTATGTTGTAGGTGCAGCGGCAGATGACTCACGAGACATTGTGCCGCATGGCGTTTGCGTGTACTGGAAACCACCCGACCGACGAATTTAACACGAGGAGACGCCGATGGAATTGACAACTGTACTGTACGCAGTGCTCATTCTTTCCGCGGCCTATCTTATTCGGGGTATTGCTGGTTTTGGATCAGGCCTGGTCGCCGTACCACTGCTGGCCCTAAAATTCCCGCTTACCCAGGTCGTGCCGTTGATTGTGTTACTTGATTATATTGGGTCTGCTGGTCAAGGCTTCAAAAATCGCCAGCTCATTGCCTGGCGTGAACAACTTCCTTTGATTCCCTTTACACTTATTGGGGTTGCCGTAGGGTTATTTCTGCTTAAGGGGATGAGCACGACCTTTATGCGTCAAATCCTGGGAACCTTTGTCATCGTTTATGCCGTCTACCAGCTGTTACCCCTGCCTGCTTTGCAAGGTTCTCGTATTTTGGTGATTCCGTTCGGATTTTTAGGTGGCTTTATTGGAACGATATTCGGTACAGGTGGACCATTTTACGTTATGTATCTCAATCTCAGAGGACTAGCGAAAAACGCCTTCCGGGCCACCTTTGCCACCAACTTTCTCATTGACGGCGCCATCAGACTGACGGCCTACGCCTCTGTCGGCTTGCTTCGACGCGAGGTATTACTCGCGCTACTAGCGGCGCTTCCTATTGTAGGCCTCGGGCTCTACGTGGGAGGGCGCATTCATGTCGGTCTGAGCCAACAGGGTTTTGTACGGCTTATCAGCATCCTGCTCATCGCCACTGGCGCAGTCCTCCTCATGAAAGGCTAATACAGTGCACATTAAGTGGCGGCGTAATGACCTCGCCGCCGATCGGGTCAACATCGTCTCACAGCTATTAAACCGGTATGGTATCAACCTGAAGACAGGCCTTATGGCCACCGTTAGGAAGGAGCCTTTCAATGATTCGTGTATTTGTTGCCGATGATCATTGTGTGGTAAGAGAGGGCGTCAAACACGTCCTGTCGGATACGCCAGATCTGCGTGTGGCCGGGGAAGCGAGTAACGGCCGCGAGGCATGTAGTATGGTTTCCAAACAGACGTGGGATGTCCTTTTACTCGACCCTGCCATGCCGGACAAAAGTGGCCTGGAAGTCCTCCACGACCTCAAACATATGTGTCCCCAGCTGCCCGTACTGGTGTTTAGTATGCATACTGGCGGTCCGTATGCAATGCGCGCCATCAAAGCCGGTGCAGCAGGCTACTTGTCCAAAGACAGCCAACCACAAGAATTGGTCACCGCAATTCGTAAGGTTGTGCATGGTGGTTGCTACGTAAGCCCATGCCTGGCTGAGGAGTTAGTCTTTGAGATGTCGAGAAATTCTGATCAACCCTTGCATACCCACCTTTCAGATCGTGAGTACCAGGTTTTGTGCCTATTCGCCGACGGCAACACCGCTTCTGAGATTGCGCGTGAGCTGTCGCTGAGTGTCAAGACGATCAGCACCTATCGGGCCCGTATTCTGGAGAAGCTAAACTTGAAGACCACGGCCGACATCATCCGTTACGCCATTCACCAGCAACTGGTGGACTGAGAGCTCTCGTCTTGTCATACTTGAGACCCACTCGTCGTGCTTGACGCTCGTGTGTCTTGCAAGGCAATCCTACCCAACACCCAAGCGTACCCTTGCCCCAAAGGCGGAGGTTTGACCAGGCAGCGCAAACCTCAACAAGCCTTAACTTTGAGTATTCCTTGCATGTGCTATCTGGTATTAAACTTGCTCATGCCCTGCCCCGGAAAACATTTTTCATTGACGCTCTCAAAGCAGTCTGTTATCAAGACGCTACCAAGCCATCTTTGAATCAGTCGACACCCTAGCGGAAGGAGGACTCGCATGCCCGAGGCAACTGAGCTGTGGACGTATCTTAATGGCGCTCTGGTAAGTGGAGCCGACGCAACCGTACCTATTCGGGATCGTGGCATTTTGTGGGGGGATGCTGTATACGACTCGATACGGACATACAGTGGCAGGCCTTTTCAGCGTGATTATCGTATTGCTCGCTTTTTTCGCAGCCTTTATTATGCCCGCATTGATATTGGGCTGAGTCAAGATGCGTTACGCCAGATCACCGAAGAGGTGCTGCAAGCCAATTTGCCGTTACTTCAGCCCAATGACGATTTGTCGATGAACTTGTATGTTTCACGCGGCTCAATGGCGATCAACAACGGCCTGACGCCAGCCGGCACCGTTGCCGTCTTTTGCAATCTCATTCCCTTTGCTTCTTATGCCCGGTTCTATGTAACAGGGGCACCCGCAGTGATCCCGTCAACGCGCCGCACCCCACCTCAGAGCGTTTCTCCCAAAGCGAAAATTAGCAACAAGATGAATCATTTTGTTGCCGAACTCGAAGCGAAAGCATCCAATCCCGATGCCTATGCGATCATGCTGGATCTGGACGGGAATATTACAGAAGGGAGCGGATCAAACTTCCTCTTTGTGGCAGATGGCCGTATTAAGATACCTGATACCCGGCTTGTCCTAAGCGGCGCTGATATGGCTGTCCTATTAGAACTCGCAGAAGGGCTGGGTATTGGAATGGATGAAGGGATGTACACCCCATACGATGTCTACAATGCGGAGGAGGCATTTCTCACCACCAACAGTTTTGGTATCTTGCCGATTAGCAGCTTGAACGGCCTGCCAATTGGCAGCGGGGCCGTCGGGCCGATGACCCGGCGCTTAATGGCGGCGTGGGCAGAACGCACCGAATGTGATTTTGTGACACAGGCGCTGAACCATTTGCCCCCTGACCAGCGGCTAAGTCTTGAGCAACAATGGCAAGCCACACAACTCTAGTTCGGCGTGCCGCAATCCCCCCTACCAGTTGGGCGGGCAGAAAGAGGGAAAGCATGGCGCGCGAGATTCGACAGAAGGATATCATCGCACAGCTTACCCTCACGTCTCGAACACGGCAGGGGAGGGCTCAAACACCCAGACTTCGGTTTCGGAGGGCAACTCGGCTTGCGTAAACGTGATTTGATGCGTGCCCAGCTGACGCACCTTGGCGCGCCTTGACAGCCATTCGTCAATCGTTCGCAGCGTGGTCGATGCGGGCATCAAAACCGGTATCAGGTAGTGCATCGGCACAACGACGCGGGGTTGCAGCATATCAATGAGCACGTCGACTTCCGAATAGGTCAGTAAATGGCACGAGTCATCCACCGTCACCATGAGCACGTCGACCTCGCCGACGGCCTGCCGCACATCTTCAGGCCAATCGATATAGTTATCGCCAATATGAAGAAACCGTATGCCGCAGCTTTCGAGGCAAAACATGACGTTGGGCATGCCTTTACTGCGCGTCCCGGAGTGCTTGTCCAGAATGCCACGGATAGAGATATCACGATAGGAAAATTCACCCGGCAGGCGAATGACTGAGGTGGTCTGCGGCAAACGCGACACCGCATCATGGTCAAAATGCGTATGGGTAATCAAGGCCAGATCGCAATCGACCGGCGGAAATGGTCGCGTGAACCAATAGCGGTCATGCCGATTGCGGTACGGATCGGTCAGCACCCGCACCCGCTGCGGCGTCTGCCACAGAAAGGCACAGTGTGCATAATAGGTCAAACTTACGTGACCATTGGCGGTGGATGATGCGCTCATGATGTTGCTTCGGACGAATCTTGCGGCGGCGGCGGCTCGAGTTGCAACGACACCGAGTTCATGCAATAGCGTTGTCCGGTCGGTGGCGGTCCATCTTCAAAAACATGCCCGAGATGGGCGTCACACTGGCTGCACAGCACCTCGACGCGGCGCATGAAGAAACCACGATCTTCTTCAAGCCGCACGCGGTCTTCTGCAATCGGTGACCAGTAGCTCGGCCAGCCAGTGCCGGAGTCGAACTTGGTGTCGGAGCTAAACAGATCATTCCCACAACACAGGCAGCGATAAATCCCCTCGTCTTTGCAGTCGTGATACTCGCCGCTGAAGGCACGCTCCGTCCCTTTCTTACGGCAGACTTTAAACTGCTCGGGGGTGAGTTGCTGGCGCCATTCTTGCTCTGTTTTCGTCACGTTATGTTGCATGGCTACGGTAATCCTCATATGAATGACTGTTTAGATGTAAACATACATATGCCTTTTTTAGGCAATATCAATTCATCTTGTCGTTGTTTGACCTCGTTTGTCAACCAATATGTGATCTGCAGCAGTGTCGTTCAATCTACCCAAAACACACCATCTCGGCTTGATTGCATGCGACAGCAAGGGTATGATCGGCATAGGAAAAATGCAAGGACTTGTGTCCGGATACCATCGCGCAGGGAGTATAGTGAACCGTGATCCCAGATCCTGATGTTGCGATTGTCTATGAGGTCCTATTCGACACCCCAAATGGGACGGCGCGTCTCAACGTGCATAGCTATACCGAGGGTGCTATGCAACGCGGCATTCAATGTCAATTGGGACACCGCAAGCCCGGTGAAGCTGAACAACGACTGACGCCGCTGAGTCTCGAAGAAGCCATCCAAAGCGAGATCAGCGCCGCCGTTCTCGATGGTGAAAGTATTTACCTACGCCTCGTTGACGATGCAGGACACGATCTGTCGGCGACCAAAATCGACGAAGCGCGCTGGCCGCGAGATGCCGGACCTACCACCGTAAAAACCGTTTCCTATTGGTTGTATGCACCACGGATGGATGCCAAATGAACTCGTCTTGCAGGGGGAATCAACGATGACTGAGCCTGTAAGCGCCAACGCGTATCGCGATTGGATTGGCGCTGAGTACATCTATACAGCGCCGGAGGAGATGGGCGCGGCATTTATCCGCCAATTCGCTCAGGCGATTGGCGATCTCAACCCCTTGTATGTGAACCGTGCGGCTGCCGCCCAAGGTCCATATGGCGGCATTGTGGCACCCCCAACCCTGGTTTGCGAGACGACGCAATACTACCGCGGCGAGGTGGATGACGAAGGCGGTTTTACGGATCGCCCTCCCATGCCGCCGGGACAACCGATTCGCGCCGCCAATGAATACGTTTTTCATCGCCCTTTACGCCCGACCGACATTATCACGGCATGCTGGCGAATCAGCGATATCTATGATAAGCACGGGCAAAGCGGTTCTCTTTTGTTTGTGCAATGCAAGATTACCTATACGAATCAGAAGCATGAGTTGCTGGCCGAGAATACCGAGACACTGGTGTATCGCCTTGACGGGACTGCTGATGCGACCAAGACCAATACGTAGGTAAGTACCTGACCGTAAATTTTTGCATGTCGACTCGAGACTTGGAAATTACGGATTGCGGAATAATCCCTTTTCTTTCAATTCCAAAATCCGCATTCTCCAGACGTTGTGCCGATAGGCAAGAATTTATGCCTGCTTAACTTACTCAGCCCGGGCTTGCCAAGGAGAACACCGCATGACGACGGTACGCTATTTCGAAGACGTGCATGAAGGCACCGAGTTACCGCCGTTAACCAAAGTCATCAGCACAACGCAGATGATGATGTACGGCGCCGCCACCTGGGATTTCATGCGCATCCACTCCGATGCGGACTACGCGCGCCAGCGTGGCTTCCCAGGGCCGTTTGTCGATGGGCAAATGCTGGGCGCCTTTCTAGCCCAACTTGCGGTGGATTGGGCTGGTGATCCCAGCGCCCTCAAACGCTTAAGCGTGCGCTATCGCAATTTTGTATTTGCCGGCGATATCGTAATCTGCAAAGGCAAGGTGACGCATAAAGCGACCGACGGCGCTGAAGGCCTGGTTACCTGCGAGTTGGTGGCCGAAAATCAGCACGGCGACGTCGTAGCGGGACCGGCAAGCGCCGATCTGGCGCTGCCGAGGAAACAATCCTGAATGCACCCCGGTTTTGTTCTCCATGCCGTTGATTGGCTGATCATTGGCGCCTATATGCTTTTTGCTCTGACTGTTGGTGTTGCCATGCAGCAGCGCGCTGGCGCCGATCGCACGAGCTATTTTCTGGCCGGCCGCATGCTGCCCTGGTGGTGGGCCGGCGCTTCGATGGCTGCAACCACCTTTGCTGCCGACACGCCCTTGGCGGTTACCGGCATTATCGCCTCGAAAGGCCTATCCGGTAATTGGTTATGGTTACCGGTAATGGGTATCCATGCCGCGGTAGTTGTCTTTTTTGCTGTCAACTGGAGCCGCAGCGGCGTCCTCACTGATGCCGAATTGATCCATCTGCGGTATTCAGGCAAATTAGCCCTCGGCTTACGCTGGTGCCGCGCCGGCCTACAAATCCTCACCAACTGTGTGGTGCTAGGATGGGTCCTACGCGCCATGGTCAAAATTGCCTCGCCCTTCTTTCATTGGCAGCAATGGTTTCCCAACCTCCTGGCCTGGCTTGAACCATTCTGGCCTAGCGGCACTGCCCTGGGCTCAAGCTCAGATGGTTTAACCGTTGTTGCGCTACTTCTTGTGGTTGCCTGCTATTCGAGTTTGGGCGGTTTACGTGGCGTTATTCTCACCGATCTCGTGCAACTTGGCCTAGCCCTGTTCGGCAGCACCTGGTTAGCCATCTGCGCCTGGCAAGCGGTAGGCGGCAGAGACGGTCTATTGACCGAACTGGTAGCGCTGTACGGTAGTGGACATCATTATCTCGACCTCTTCCCTACCCCCGGCGCCGGATGGCTTGGGGCCGTCGGCCTTGGCGCCCTTGCCTTCGGCCTCTATCTAATCGTGCAGTCCTATTCGGTTATGTCGGCCGATGGCGGTGGCTACTTCATGCAACGATTGAACGCGGCGAGAAGTCCCAGGGAGGCGCAAAAAGCTGCCTTCCTCTTTCTCGTTATTCACTATTTGGTACGCGTCTGGCCATGGTTTATCGTCGGCCTGGCCGCCCTTGTACTCATCCCCTTAGGACAAGAAAGCACCGCTCTGGATGGGCTTGCTGGACGCGTACAAGACGATCGGGAAATGGCCTGGCCGGTGTTGATGGCTTATCTTCTCAGACCAGGCATGCTCGGGGTGGTTTTGGTTAGCTTGCTGGCTGCTTTTATGAGCACCGTCGACACGCATATCAATTGGGGTGCGTCGTATATTGTCAACGATGTGTGGTTGGTTATCCGTCCAGCGGCCTCCAACCGAGAGCAGATACACGTGGCGCGACTAGCGGTCATTCTCTTTGTTGTCATGGCGCTGTTGGTAAGTACTCAAATCAATACCATCGCCCAGGCCTGGCAATGGATCGCCACGCTGGGCGCCTCGTTGGGCTTACCCACCCTCTTACGTTGGCTGTGGTGGCGCGTCAACGCAGCCAGTGAGATCGGCGCCATGCTGGGCGGATTGTGTGTGGGCACGGCATTGGCGTTATGCACCAGCCTGCCCTATGAAGTCCGCCTGCTGTGGATTGCCGGCGCTAGCTTGATCGGCCTCTTAGGGGGCATCTTACTCGGCCCCAGCACCGACCCAGAGCGCTTGCGGCAATTTATCGCCCAGGTCCAGCCACTTGGCGTCTGGCGGCGCGACGATATGCCGCTTAGCGCACAGCATCGCGCCTTGCGGCAGGCCGTCTATCAATGGGCAGCCGTTGTGCTCGGCATGTTCTTGCTTCTGCTAGCCGGACATCGGTTTTTATTTGTCGGAGGGATCGGGATTCCGCTACTTGCCGGTGTCGGCGCACTGGGGTTGTTGTGGCTTGGCCTCAGGAACTCGGAAGGCGGCATGCGGAAGGCAGAATAAACTGCTTGATTTTTCAATTCTGCATCCCGCCTTACGTTCCGACCGCTGGAATAACGCGCTCGGCCAGACATTCCATGATGGCAATCTGATCGTCAATGGCGTCGGTACGGAAATCATAGGTCAACTGATGGATACCGATGTCCTGGCAGCGCCGTACATCGTCAATGGCATCCTGCACGGTACCCACAACGGAATTGCCGGAACGAGACGTAGTCTCTCCGGTCAGACCAATGTCGGTGAGATGCAGGCTACGTTTAAGCGACACCGTGATACTGTCCGGGTCGCGGCCGGCGCCTTCGGCTACCTGGCGTAGATAGGGGATATGTTGAGCCACGTATTGCGGCGTCTGACGCGTCGGATGCCAGGCCTGCCCGTAGGCAATGGTGCGCCGGATGGCGCGCTTACTGTGGCCGCCGACCCAGATCGGCAAGGGATTTTGCAGCGGTTTAGGCTGAAACTGAATACCGTCAAATTGGTAGAATTTGCCCTGAAACGCCGGCTGCGCTTGCGTCCACAGGCAGCGAAACATGGCAAGAAATTCGTCGCTCATCGGGCCGCGTTCGGCATAGGGCACAGCGAGCGTGTCAAACTCCTTTTGCAGCCAGCCAACACCAACCCCGCAGATCGCTCGGCCGCCGCTCAGGATATCCAGCGAGGCAAACATTTTGGCTTGTACAATGGGATTGCGATAAGGCAGGATAATCACCGTGCTGCCAAGACGAATCCGCTGCGTCGCCGCCGCAACAAAGGCTAGCACCGTCATGGTTTCTAGAAATCCGACATCGGATGGGCGGGAGAATGAACCGTCGTCCGTATAGGGGTACTGATTGGTGCCGGCGGTTGGTAGGATGATATGATCACCGCACCACAACGACTCAAACCCCAGGGCTTCAGCCCGTTGTGCGAACCGGATGATGCTGCTACCCTGTGCCGCAGCCCCTGCGTGCGGTATGCCTAGACCAAATTGCATGATGGCGTCTCCCCTTGCCGTGTATGGATGTCGAAAGGCGACATCATAACACGGGCAAGGGCAAACACAAAGCTGGCAAATGGTCTGGCATCATTTACTATGGTGCTTTACTCTGGGTAATGTCTAATGTTGCAACATTACCCGTTGGATCATCGACAACGGTAATGGTAATCGTTCTGTCTGCTCCAGTGCCGTTCACCGGAACGGTCAGATCAAACGCCGTTCCAGGAGTGATGCTATTCACCGACAAGGTGCCATCAGATGATGTAAGCGGCTCGTATAAGAGATCCGTCCCGCCAGAAATCTGGAACGTCAACGTACCGCCACCGACAGCCACAGGCACGATACCCGCGGTCCGGGCAATAACGATAGTAGTAAACGGATTCTGCAGTACCGCCGTTGAATCGGTGATCACGCTGGTAAGGAGATCCTGAGCGAAAAAGAGGATTGTCCGTTGCGTGGGGTTTACATTTGGAATAACCGTCAGGGTAAATGTCTGGCCAAAATCAACCGTGATGTTGCTGCTGCTTGAGACACCGGTGGCGACATTGGTCAAGG
>JAPULM010000185.1 GCA_027294925.1 bacterium | reverse complement strand
TCGGTCAACACATGCTGGTGTCCCAACGCCACATAGTCCCAGCCGGTATCGCGAATTTCTTCGGCAAAGATAGGTGAAGAGCGTTCGGCCTCCTGTTGGGTCTCATAAAAGAAACCATGCGCCATGGCGATATGCCAACGGTGGTCAATACGGCCAGGAAGATGTTCAAGAGGGTGGAAGCCTGGTTCATGTTCTTCCATCGCCCGTCCCCAAAGCACGAGGTCAAGTTCTGGAAATTCAATAACTTGCCCATTTAGAGCAGTGATGACTTGAACGGCGCTTGCAGCGGCGATGTCATGTCGGTCAAAAATAGCGTTGGTGTAGAGGCAATCATGGTTGCCCGGTAAGATCACGGTCGGCTGCGACAGACGCTGCAATTGTTCCTGAACGAATTGTACGGTTTCGTCAGGCACCCGGTTGTGATCAAATAGATCACCTGCAATAAGTAAGGCATCCACCTGTTCGTTAATGGCATGATCAATAATCGTTGCGAAACAACGGCGGTAAAGACTGTGGTGCGCCTCGCGAGTCTCGGCAGCGCCATAACTATCACAGTCGAGATGGATATCGGCAGTATGTAAAATTTTCAGATGGCGTTTACTGGGAAAAGTCACGGCTCGTCTCTTTCTTTACAAGCAACCGACCTGGCGTGGGGTAACAATTGTGCAAACGTTTGTTTGAACAATTGTTTCAGGGACGATCGCGTTTGTCAAGCAAACGGCAGAAGGATTTGTGTAATTTACGACTGCTTGCCACCGCCTCATATCCCGTCATACGTTGAACCGCAATGATCCATCGTGTATAGTGAGCACCAAATTCTGAGATTTTGAGATACGCTACCTGGCATTGTTATGCCGCTAATAACTTGCACACCTTCAATGCTGCTCTGCGGCGTATCCCATAGCCGCACGATATTTTGAAACTGTTTGCATGCCGCAGCCGTGATTGCCGCGCCTAGCGAGTTGTACGAATGTAATACATAAAGCGAGAATTCCGTGATTTTTGTCACCCTGTTGATGGTTGCGTCGGTGATCCTGGTGTTTCTTGGCCTACTGACAGGAATTACCAGCCGCTTGCAGGATGCGTCACCACTGACGCATCAGATTTTAACCTATGCCGGTTTGTTGGTGACACTTTTGTCTCATATGATTGCGTTTACCTACATTATGGGACTGCGCCGTCTGTTCCTAGCTGAACCGCCGGAGGCGGACGAAGACGACATATCTACTGACCGCTGCTGAATTCAAGCATCTGGGTCCATTGCCAAGAACGGCTTGGCGAGGCACAAATGCGGATTTCGAAATCTCCAGACGGCGTGCCGATATACAAGAATTTATGTCCGGGTACTTAACAAACCGCCGGAGAGGCGCATGCATGATGATACGAACGGGCATCGGAAGCCTATCGTTTATCTCATCGGTCTGGCGTTCTTGGTCATCCTCAATCCTGGATGCGCCCGCTACGAAAAACGCAGCATGGTGGTCACTGCATACGCTTCAGACCCGATCAGCACGAACTGGCGGCGAGGTAAGATTCTGTTTTGGAAGAAATACGTCGCCAGCGGACCGCATAAAGGCAAGCCAAAAAAAGTAGGGATTACCTCTAGCGGTGCCAAAGCCAGGAAAGGGACAATTGCCGCAGATACACGCTACTACCCTTACGGCACCGTGATGAAAATTCCCGGTTACGGCAAGGGGGTGGTGCAGGACATCGGCTCCGCCATTAAGGGCCCCAACCGCATCGACGTCTATTTCCGCACGCGTAAAAAGGCGTTGAAGTGGGGACGCCAGCGCCTGATGATTAAAATCAAACGTTAGTTGTCTCCGGTGAATTAAAGGACCGAACCACCGTGCGCGAGGTATTTGCCCAGAGCCACATTATTGTTGTTATCACCCTGCTTCTAACTTTCTTCCAACCGGCTTACGCCAATGGCGGTCACGTCCATCTCGGGGGCGTTTTCTTTTTACTTCTTGGCGCTGTGGTATTCATTGGCGGTCTCGGCTCGGTGATATATTTTCTGTTTCGCTCCGGCCCGGCTACTACAGATAAGGCGCATGAGCGTGATGAATAATATGCACAATGCTCACCTCAACCATGAACCTTGTGGCATCTTTACCTGTTTTACGACATACTGGCATCAATTGGGCGTCGCACATTTAACATCGGCCAGGTGATTCTGGTAAACCGTTGGTTGCGAGAAAAACGTGGCATTGCGATGGGCTTCATCACAGGGCAAGGCACGGGGCCGTTTCTATTTTAGCTTTTTGCCAGCTATTTGATTGTGGCGTATAGTTGGCAGACGGCGTTTTTTGTCATTGGCGCAATGATGGCCGTAGGCACAACGTCAGCAACCGAAAGCATGCTGCAAAGTCGTATGGCAGAACCGATAAATCTCGACCTGGAGTGCACGGCGCGCGCGAGGAGTGTAAGTTAATACATGGCAGAACAGCGAAATTCGAGAAGGCGGTCGATTATTCCGGTTGCCCTGATTCGGCGCACCTTGGGACGGCCCTACTTGTTTATGGCGGCGGTGATCTTAGTGATTGGGGCAATCTGGTTCACCCGTCTGGCCTTACAAGAATTTCTTTTACTCGATCGCCTGGTGAACGTCTATACCAATGATGCTCAGGTTAAGATGGATACCTTCGCCATTAACCCAGGGGTTACGGCAGAAGTGCAAGCGGTCTTGGTAAAAGAGGGCGAGCCTGTTCGCCAAGGCCAAGTGCTTGTCCAGCTGGCGCAAGACGACATTCAAGTCGAATTGAATAAAGCGGAAGCCATTGCGGAGGGCATTCAGCAAGAGCTTGACGGGATGCGCCTACAAATGCCCCTGGCGGTTGAACAAGCCAAAGCTGAAGTCGCTCGGGCAGAAGCGCTGTTAGAGGTGAAAGAACGAGGCTATCAGCGCGCCCAGGTGCTGCTATCAGTTGAACGCGACCGGACGGATAAAATGCTACGCGAGCACGCCGCCAGTGTCGAAGCCGAGCAGGCGCGTTCGATGGAGCATGAGGTATCCGTGCGTGAGGCTGAGATGACCTTACAACGAACCCGCAGCCTGTTTGCTGATGGCATTATTTCGCAGGACCGTCTAGACGCCGTACAGGTGACCTTGGAGCGGGTGCGTGCACGCCTCTCTGCTGCGCGAGGCAAGGTGCGGCAGGTCGAAGAGCATTATCCGTCAGGTGATTCGCCGCAAATGATCCGTGTGCATGAAAAAGAGCTACTACGTCAGCAGGCAGAAGTAAAAGAGCAACATGCCTTGCTGAGGTTGGCGCGCACCAACCAACGCTTGGTGGAAACGCGTCGGCATCGTTTAAAAGTGCAAGAGGCAAAGAGCAAAGAAGCCCAGGCCCAAGTTAATACTTACCAGCTCAAGCTGGCAAAAACCACCATTTATAGCCCGGTCGATGGCATTGTCGGCTACCGTAACGTAGAGCCTGGAGAAATGGTCGAGGGCGACCCCAGTAACCCGCCTATTTTGCTTATTCACGACCCACGCAGCATTTGGATTGAGGCGCGGGTATGGGAGTCAGACATCCGGCGTGTCCGGGATGGGCTCTCGGTTGAGATCTGGATCGATGCATTCAAGACCGGAACGTTGGGCCGCGGAGAACCATTCGATGGCCGCGTTCTACGGATCAATCCCACCACATATTCCGAAGTGGCAGGTTTACCGCCTGAACGATTTTTTAACCGGCGCGAACGCAAAATTCCAGTGAAGATTGCCTTCGAAAGTTCCGACCCGGGACTGCGAGCCGGTATGCTGGCGGAAGTTCTCATCCTTCTTGATGAAGGGGCAGCTGCGCAGGAACAGCAGCGCTAACACCGTATTGTAAAGGGTAGGTCTGTGAATGTCAGAGACCGTGTGCAGGTGGTCTATCACCGCTTGCACCGATTTATCAGGCACGACATCTGGCTGATCGACGCTCTCGGCCTGCGGGGGATCGTTCTACATCAATTACGGATTGTGCTTATTGTGCTGCGGGGGTTCTTTTTTGACCACCACTGTCTATTACGCGCTGCCGCCCTCACCTATACGACTTTGCTTGCCTTGGTACCGATGCTGGCGTTTATGTTTGCCTTTCTTAAGGGGCTTGGCGTACAGAACAAGCTGGAACCGCTACTCCTTGAACACCTCCCCGTGACCGCAGAAGACACCGTGCGCATCATTTTTCAATATGTCAATAACATCAAAGTAGGCACGCTCGGTGCCATTGGTCTAGGTACTCTGTTGTTCACCACCATCTTGCAGTTGGGAAATGTTGAAAGCTCCTTCAATGAAATCTGGGGCATTCGCACCGGACGCACCCTGTTGCGTAAGATCACCGATTACGTCAGTGTCATGGTCATTGCTCCGGTGGTGCTGTTTGTGGCGCTTGGGGTCAATGCCACCCTACAGCAGCAAACCATCTTGAAAACCTTACTTGAGCAACGGGTCATTGGCGATGCCGTGGTCTTAATCTTCACCTTGCTACCGTCTGTGGTGATCTGGTTGGCCTTTACTTTTTTTTATGCTTATCTGCCCAATACCCGGGTCAATATTGTACCGGCCCTAGTCGGCGGCTTTATTGGTGGTATGTTGTGGCAGGCGGCTCAGTGGATCTATATCGATTTCCAGATCGGCGTGGCAAACCTTCAGGCAATCTATGGCGCTTTTGCCCAATTGCCCATGCTGATGATCTGGATTTACATCAGCTGGGTGGTCACCCTGTTGGGCGCTGAGATCACCTTCGCCTCTCAGAATGCCGCAACCTACCCACTCGAACGATTGACGCGTGCAAGCAGTTTCTACGTCAAGGAGTGGCTAGCCAACGCGCTCTACTTCTCACTGATTCGCACCTTTGTGGCAGGCGCCGGGGCATGGTCAGCGCAAGATTTCGCACAGCAGAACGGTATCCCTATCCGTCTACTACGTGAGATCCTGACCGTGCTAGAGGACGAACAACTGCTGGTGCAAGCGGCAACGGCGCCCGAGCATTACGTGCCAGGGCGTTACCCCGATAGTATTACGCCCTGGCATATCCTCCGTGCCCTACGCCACCATGGTGACCCAGATATGGAAACCCTCATCACCTTACGAGACCCGCATGCTACGATGCTGAGCACACGGGTCGAAGAGTCTATGCAACAGGCTGCAGGGGAGCGTAGCGTCATCCAGTGGCTTGCCGACCTAGAACCAACCACACGACCGGAAAGGCGACCATGATGAAAATTGCAGGTGTTGTTTCGATTGGCAGTTATACACTTGAGGATCTCGAACGTAAGAAACAGAGTTTGCAAACCGTCCTCCACCCCGGCACCCAGCTGGACATGTTTGCTGCGGATAGTGGCGTGCCCTATATCGAATCGAGCCTTGAGTTCTATCTGTCCGAAGTGGCGGTCGCACGGAAAGTGGTAGAAGTAGCCGCTATGGGCTATGATGCCGTTGTCGGTACCGCCTTTTTGGACAACGGTCTGGATGCAGCTCGAGAATTGGTCGATATTCCGGTCGTGGGACCGGCCAAAACCACCCTCTACATGGCGTCAACTCTGGCCAATCGTTTTGCTGTTATTATGGCAGCCGGCGATCTTCCCAAGCATGTATGGGCGTTTGCCAAAGTGTTAGGCGTGCACGACCGGATTGTCGCTATTCCAACCTTGAAATGCACCGTAGCGGACTTTCTACACGATGAAGACAATGCAGTAGCCATGATGGTGAGTATGGGGCGACAACTGATGGAGGAACAGGGCGCCGAAGCATTGGTGTTAGGCTGTGGGTCTACCACGGGCCTGGCGGCACAGGTCGCCAACGAGCTAGACATACCGGTGCTTGACCCAGGTTTAACGGCGCTAAAATACGCTGAAATGCTGCTCGCACTCGGTCTAAGTCACAGCAAGCGCGCTTATCCCACCAATCCACGCGTTGCGCAGCTATTGGCGGATATGGCAGGCACTGATCGCATCAGGAATCAGACATAAACGCTTGCCTATCGGCACGACATCTGGAGAATGCGGATTGTGCAAACCCCTTCTCTTTCAATGCCGCATTCCGCATTAGCCTGGCTGACCATCAATCGACCTGAAGTGTACAACGCGGTGCGCGGCAAAACGAGCGACGAGAGGGCTGAAGCGCTCACCGACGCCGCGCAAGATGGCAACATCCGCGAACGGCGTCTGGCGATGTCAGTATGCGCTGGCAAGTAGATACAGATGCGGAAAGTTGCGCGCCACAAGATCAAAAGAACTCACCCCGGCCTGAATGGCTGCGTCTAGCGCCATCTGATCCTTCGATTGTGGGTGCGCCGGCGCTAGCCGGGCAGATTGTAACCTTGCCTTTTCTTGTTCAACTGATAATGACTCATTCTGGGTATCGATAGGTGCTTCAAGTGTAGCGGACATCGTTTTAATCCTTTATGGTGATATTGTCTTAATAGACACGTCAGGCAACCTGATCTCGGATGGCCTCCCAAACCATAGCTGCTCGATAGACAAGCGGCCAAAATTTGCTATCTGTATAAAGTATCGGATATACTCACCAAAAAATTAAACTCATATATTTTCTATATATGATGAAACTTTTGCATATGTAGTTATAGGGATCATTTATGGATCTTCTGGATGTCCGTCAGTTGTTGGCCTTCAAAACCATCGTAGAGACCGGTGGCTTCACCAAGGCCGCCCGTCAGCTAAATCTGACCCAATCGGCCTTGAGCCATCAGATCAAAACGCTTGAGACGCAGTTGCAGACGCAAGTGTTCAATCGTGTCGGCAAACGTGTGGTGATGACGCAAGCGGGTGAAGTATTATTGCGTTATGCCGCCCCGGTCTTACAGCAATTGCTTGAGGCACGACGCACCATTGACGAATTGCAAAAACCAGGACATGGACGTCTACGGACCAGCGCGGCGACCTATACCTGCTATCAGGTTCTCCCGCATGTGCTACGGGAGTTCCGTGTCACCTATCCGCATGTTGAACTCTTTGTGGCGGCCGAATACACCAATGTTGCCGTCCAGGGGCTGTTGAGCGGTGAGCTGGACCTGGGTATTTTCGTTTTACCGCCTAGCACCAACGGTCTGCACGTTGAAGATCTCTGTCAGGACGAATTGGTGGTGATTGTAGCGCCGTCACATCCATGGGCACACCGGCGCCGCGTGCAATGGTCGGACTTGGCGACGCAGGTGCTCATTACTTATAACCGCGCTAGTGAAACCTTTCAGAAGATCCAACATGAATTGCAAGACAGAGGCATTACCTTACAAGAAACCATGGAAGTACAGCATGGTGCCGCAGTGATGGAAATGGTCAAGGTGGGGCTGGGCGTGGCTCTGGTGCCAAGCTGGGTCGTACGCGAAGATATTTCAGCGGGAGTGCTCGTCGGGCTTTCGCTCGGGCGTTCAGGCATGAAGCGCCAGTGGGTCATTGCACATGCCAAAGAGGCGCCGTTACCATCGTATAGCCAAGAATTCATGAAGATTTGTCATAAATGGTTCCCGCACCTAATGAATGAGGA
>JAPULM010000184.1 GCA_027294925.1 bacterium | reverse complement strand
TTCAAGGGGCCTGATGGCGGAAGAGGAGTAGCGCAAATGCCGGCACAACGGCTGCATCTTCCAATTCGCGGCATGAGCTGCGCCGGCTGTGCGTCGCGCATCGAGCCGGAAGCCGCGGTGGACCGAGAACGGCAGGCGCGCGCGGCGGAAATCCGCACCCTGTCCCGCAAGTTGGTGGCCGGCTTGGTGCTTAGTCTGGCCATTTTCGTTGGCTCGATGTCCATGTTGTTTCCCTGGGCGCCTGGATGATTGGTTGGTAATCCTGCAATACGATAGCGATAGAGGACTAAAATATGGCTAAGGGATATCTGATCGCCGAGATTGATGTGCATGACCCGGAGCAATACGCCAAGTACACGGCGAAGACACCGGATGCCATTGCCAAACATGGCGGTAAATTTGTTGTTCGCGGCGGCACTGTAGAGGCGGTTGAGGGACAGGCGCCACATGGCCGGGTGGTGGTCATTGAGTTCCCGAGCCTGCAAGCGGCGACAACGTTCTATCATTCTGAAGATTATCAGCCCCTCATTCCAATTCGACAGTCCGCCGCGTCGGGCCGGGTATTTTTGGTCGAAGGAGCCGTGTAGTTCATCTCGCAGAGTCTCCGGCGTTACCAGGCGGATGACCTTGAGGATGGAAGTTACGACGATGGACAAAACGAATCTCAGTCATCTGGTTAACCTCGGCGACCTCGCGAAGCGCGACGCTGATGCCGCTGCGGTGGCGCTTATTGACTGCCCGGACGAGTTGAATTTCCGCACCTTTAGTCATGGTGCGATTGATGCGACAAGCAATGCTGTTGCGCGTGCTCTAGTCGCCCGGGGCTGCCAACAAGGAGACCGCATCGCGATTATGGCGGCGAATCGGATGGAATATCTCACGGCGTATTTTGGCATTATGCGGGCTGCAATGATTGCCTTGCCGATTAATTTTAAACTGCCACCTGACAGGGTGGACTACATTTTACGCGACGCTGATGTGTCAATGGTGTTTGCCGATGCTGAGCGGCGTGCTTTGTGCCCGCCGCGTTTGCCGCTGGTGTGCTTCGGCGCTACCGATGATGTCGGTTTCGACGGCTTTCTCAATACGGGGTCTTTTGCCGCTGTATGCCCGGCGCCCGACGACATCGCCATGATACTCTATACGTCGGGTTCCTCCGGGCGCCCCAAGGGTGTCCCCTTAACCCATGCGGGACAATTATGGGCGCTTACGGTACGCGCTGGTGCTAGGATTGACTGGCCGCAGCAACGGTTTTTGGTTGCCGCCCCGCTGTTCCACATGAATGCACTGGGAGTTTCGAAATTTTGTTTTTCGGTCCATGCCAGCATGGTGCTGTTGCCGCGCTTCCGCGCCGCAGCCTACATCCGAGCGATTGGCCAACATCGTTGCACCTGGTTGACCGCCGTGCCAACCATGATCGCCCTGGTGGCGCAGGAAGAAGCCGTGTTGGCACAGACGGATCTGTCATCGGTGCAACGTGTCGGCATGGGGTCTGCCCCCTTAACGCAGGCCCTGGCCGACCATGCACAACGAATTTTCCCCGCCGCTCAAATATCGAATGGATACGGCACCACCGAAACCGGTCCGGTGGCCTTCGGGCCGCATCCCGACGGATTAGCAACGCCATCTTTGGCCCTCGGTTATCCGTTGCCCGGCCTCCGCCTACGCCTGGTGTACGATGACGATTTAGACGCTGAGCAAGGGGTGTTACAGTTGTGGACACCGGCCCTGATGTCGGGATATCTTCACCTGCCTGAGAAAAGCGCTGAAGCGATGACGGACGACGGTTACTACATCAGCGGCGATATCATGCGTCGGGATACGCACGGCTTCTACTATTTTGTCGGGCGGGCTGACGATATGTTCGTCTGCAATGGCGAAAATGTCTATCCGGGTGAGGTTGAAAAAATTCTGGAGCGGCATCCTGCCGTTCATCAGGCCTGTGTGGTACCGGTAGCCGATGAGATTCGTGGACAGAAACCGGTGGCCTTTGTTGTGCTTACCCCAGGGGAGAGCCTGACCGTGCAACAGGTTAAAGACCACGCTCTAACCCATGCCCCTGCCTACCAACACCCGCGTCTGGTACAATTCGTCGATCAATTGCCACTTGCCGGCACCAATAAAATCGACCGTAAGGCGTTAATCAGCCGTGCGGCAAGCCTGGCCGACTGAGTACCTGGATCTAAATTCTCCTCCCTCAGGCCAGGGTGAGGGCAGGGGTGAGGGTCGTTTTGGGGGCGAGGGCAAAAGTGCAAGAATCGTTGTCCATCTATATAGAGCAGACGAACGAGGAGGAACGATGCGAGCGGTGGTAATTTACGATCACGGTGGGATGCAGCAACTCACCTACGAAACGGATTTCCCGGAGCCTGAGGCAGGACCGGGTGAGGTGATTGTGCAAGTCAAGGCCTCGTCGCTCAATTATCATGATGTGTTTACCCGCCGCGGTATGCCGGGCATCAAGATTCCTAAACCGATGATCATGGGGCTTGACATCGCTGGTGAAATTGCCGCACTGGGTCCGGGCATCGATGCTTGGTCGATTGGCGACCGTGTATTGCTGGACCCAATCGACCGGGTTAAAGGCGGTTTGATGGGTGAAACCATCCTGGGTGGTCTAGCTGAGCGTTGCTGTGCTGGGGTGCATCAATTGATTCGTATTCCGCCAGGGGTCAGCTTTGCAGAGGCCGCTGCGTTACCGGTTGCCTACGGTACGGCGCATCGCATGATGGTGACCATTGGACAGGTCAGTGCGGGCGAACGGGTTTTGATCCTCGGCGCCAGCGGCGGCGTCGGGACAGGCTGTGTGTTTCTTGCCAAACTGGCAGGGGCTGAGGTCATTGCATGTGCCGGCAGCGAGGTTAAGCTACAACGTCTGCGCGAATTCGGCGCCGACCAGGTGATCAATTACAACACGCATGACTTCGCCCGTGAGATCTATGGGCTGTACGGCAAACCGCATCGGCGTGGCGGCCCAGGGGGCGTCGACATGGTGATCAATTATACCGGTGGCGATACCTGGGTGCCGTCTCTCAAGTGCCTACGCAAGGGTGGACGCATGCTGACCTGCGGTGCCACGGCCGGCTTCGATCCGCCAACCGATATTCGTTATATCTGGACCTATGAACTACAACTTCTTGGCTCAAATGGATGGACTGTTGAGGACATCGACACGTTGCTCAATCTGGTTCAGAGTGGGCAATTGAAACCTGTGATTGATCGCGTTTTGCCGTTAACTGAAGCTCGGGAAGCGTTACGTTTAATCGAACAGCGCGACGTGATTGGTAAGGTGATTGTTGCCCCTTGAGAGGATGGTAGATGGGACTTGAAGACGCCAGAGCCCGCTTTGACCGCATACCGTATGTCACCTTTCTCGGTATTGAGCTGACGCAGTTATCACACCAACACGCCGTTGTACGGTTACCTTATAATAGTGTCCACACCAATCAAAACGGTGTCATCAATGGTGGCGCCACAGCGACGTTGATGCAGGTCGCCGGTACGCTTGCCGCCTGGAGCGGTATCGACCTACAAGGCAATGTCTATCTCAGTACGGTTGATTTTAGTGTTCAATACCTGTCGGCAGCTATTGACCAAGACGTCATCGGCACAGGCCGAGTCTTACGACGCGGTCGTGATCTGTTTTTCCTGCAGACTGAGGTGCACACCTTGAAAGAACAACCAATTTGCCAGGGTCTGATGATTTATCGTGCCCCCAGCGCTACCGGACAGGCGCGTCGCATGGTTGCACAACCGCACCTGTTGCCATCTCTCCCCCTCTGTGTCACCCCCAATGCAAAGCTTGGCTTAGGGGGTTTTATCGACAAGCTTCAAGTCACCTCGCTAGCAGAAAGCCGGGGGCGGGCTCGTCTGCGCATGCCCAGCAGCACCGATCACACGGATGACCAGGGTTATCTGCACGATGGCGCCCTGACGGCTTTGCTCGATATTGCCGGCACCGCTGCTGCCTGGAGTCTGGTTAAACGTCAAGGTTCGCGCGGCGCCACCATCGGTATGCAACTGAGCTTCCTCAACCCCACCAGCGATCCTGTGGTAGCCGATGCGCATGTCCAGCAACGCTCGGAAGAACTATTTTTTAGCACCGTGCAGATCGCCTCAGAAGTGGACCAGCAACTGGTGGCAATAGGGCAGGTGAGCTATCGGATTATTGAACCCGTCGTAGATTAGGGTGATGCAACCGTCAGATTTGACCACCACATCATTGGGGCGGTTAAGCTGGTGGCCCTGGAAACTATCGGCAAGAACGGTGATACTGCCATCAAGCTCTTGCCGTGTCAGGCGCCGGCTGTCGTGCTCGCAGGCCAGCAATCTGCCTTGAACGATCTCCTCAAATTCAAGTTACCTCTGATTGCACACCTTCCGTCGGTACGGCATCCTGCCCTGGATAGGTCAGGTGGGTAAGCAGTATAACGTCCTTTAGGTCTCGCCTCTACCCTCCCGCTCATCGCGCAAAAAATCCTCTAGTTCTTGCACCAGCTCATCAGGGTTGGTGTCTTCGTCAAGCAGCGGTAGCGGCTCCTTATCAACCGTCGAATCATATTCCTGCTCTAATTGCCGGATAGAGGCCTGGGTGGATGGATCATTCGCGACTGCCTGATCGCATCGGGTGCAAAATGCATCCACAGCCTTGTCTAATGGTGACAAATCAAGTTCGATGCCCAGCAGGCGTGTGACATATGTGAGAAGCGCCCGGGTAACCGCCGGATTCGTGACCGCCTGAATATAGTGGGGCGATTGCCCCATAAAGGAGAGATGAGGCATGCTTCGCCGCGTAGCCGCGTCTAGGACGACCGTTGCAATGCCTGTAGGGCCTTGGTAGCTAGGCTCACGGAAAATGTCCCAATCCTCCAACAGAGCCCGCCACTCGGGCTCTGTGCTTCTTCCCGTTACACGAGGAGGCCGTGTATGCGGAATCGCTGCTATGAGCGCACCCACTGAGACAATCCGCTTCACACCACATTGTTCGGCGAAGTCAAGGAGCAGCTTGGAGTAGGTTTGCCACCTCAGATTGGGCTCCATGCCGCGAAACAGGAGAAGACCCTCTTGGCCATCCGGCGGTTGCCACATAAAGAAATCACTCCTCGGCCATCGAATGGTGCGATTGCCATCGGCTGTACGGCGAACAAAAGGCCGTACCTCGGTGAATTCGAAGAAGGCCTCGGGATCGATAGAGGCAAGACGCGGTGCCGATAGGCGTCGAACCATGTATCGAATCGATCCTGTCGCTGCCTCTCCGGCGTCGATCCATCCCCCAAAACCAATAACCATCGTCGTTAAGTTGGCAGGCGGCTCGCGGTGAAATTCCACATCGTCCATTATCATCCTTCCTACTAATATAGAGAGAGCACTCATCCACCGGCTCATCTCTTGTGGGGCAACTATCGTACGTCTACCGAGACTCTAACCATGCCATTCGGGACAGACCCCGGCTGTGCCGGGGGACTCGCAAAGTTTGACATTTGCGGGCATCTGTTCATGCAAGACAATAAAACTCTAAGCTACACCACGAGGGACTGCAAGTATCATGTCGTGTTTACGCCGAAATATCGTCGCAAGACAAGGCGCTGCAGATCTACTAGAAGTGACCCATCTTGACAGCATAAAATAGTGATGCTATGATAGCATCACTATGAGAACGACCGTCACCATTGACCCGGATGTCCAACAGCTCATCCAAGATGCGATGCAGCGATCGCGGCAAAGCTTCAAGGAAACCCTGAATCAAGCCGTACGAAGAGGGCTTGCCGGTATCGCTCCCCCAGTCGATGAGCAACCATTTCGGGTAGAGGCCCGTGCATTGGGGCTTCGCGCCGGGATCGACCCGACCCGACTCAACCAATTGAACGATGAACTTGAGGTCGATGCCTTTCTGGCGCTAACGGCTCGACTTCAGCAGGGTGATGTGAAACCATCGTGATCGTTCCAGACGCCAATCTGTTGCTCTACGCCTACGATACTGCCTGTCCATTTCACCAGCCTGCGCGCCACTGGTGGGAAGCATGTCTGTCAGGGACTGAGCCCGTTGGCTTGACGCATCCTGTGGTCTTCGCTTTCATTCGGATTGGCACCAGCCCGCGTGCGTTTATAAGCCCAATGACGTTGCGTGAGGCCTCGGAGCGGCTCACCTCTTGGATAGAGCGGCAAATCACCCAGGTACTCCAACCGGATGCAGATCATCTGAACCGCGTCTTTTTCCTGCTTGCTGCTGCTGCTTCAGCGGGTGGCAACCTGGTCACCGATGCCCAGATTGCTTCCCTGGCGATTGCTCACCGCGCCGTTGTACACACAGCGGATCGCGATTTTCTACGGTTTCCGCAACTCACTTGCAACTATCCCCTCGACTGAACGGTGCATACGGCCAGAGCAACTCTCGGCGCTCGTCCACTGCGGCCAGAAACCGCAACGGCGGGGATCATCCAAACCCCGTAGATAGGTTAAACAGCCTAGACGAAAGGACTGTTGCATGGCCTTACTTGCCACGCAGCGCTGCGCTTGCGGCTGTATCCACCCGACCGTTGCCATCTAATACGACGCCGTATTGGTCGCGAGCCGACCCTACGCTGACCATCCCATTACGCACATCCTCGGCGACTTGTTCGGCATCGCGTTCAAATGGATGACCGAAACCTCCACCGCCGGCCATCTCAAGACGCAACCGGTCGTGTGGGGGTATGGTCTGTTGCCCCTTGGCGCGTAATTTGCCGCCGGACGCTAGCATAACCCGGCCGGCAGCCCCTGGGCGACCGCCGTTACGTCCGAACGGCACGTTGTTGACGCGTTCGAACATCGCCAGGATGTCGAACGGGATGCCGTTGACACCGCCAATTTCGATCACCTGCCCCAGGCCACCGCGATACTTGCCGGCACCGCCGGAATCCTCTCTGAATTCTTTACGCCAGAAAATCACCGGTGTAATGGCTTCCGATACTTCGACCGGTATGCCGCGTATACCACTGGGAAAGGCGGTGGCACTCATGCCGTTTTTGTGGGGTCGAGCGCCGCTGCCGCCGCTGTTAAAATGCAGCATTTCAAATTCAGGGATGTCGCCCTGGTAGCCGCTGTTGGGCGATACCGAAGGGCCACCGCGTAGTTGGATGTTCCACAGTGCTGCCGAACCCTCAGCTTGCACACCGCCAGGTAACACCTGATGCAAACACCCCAGCACCGTATCGGGCAACAAATGGCCAATGATGTGTCGGGCAGCGACGGCATACGGGCGCGGTGCATTGAGAATGCAGCCCTCAGGGGCTGAGAAGGTGATCGGCAATAATGAACCGTAGTTGTTGGGGATATCCGGCGCTACCGCACATTTGACGCCAAAGCAGGTATACGCCTTAGTATAGTTCAGTACCACGTTGATGCCGTAACTGCTGGCTGGCGAGGTACCACTATAGTCGACATGGATGTTGTCTTTGCCAACCGTCAAGGCAGCCCGTAAGGTTACCGGCTGATCGTAGCCGTCCATACACAGCTCATTGTGATAGGTGCCCTGCTTGAGCGTTCGGATACGCTCGATGGTCGCCAGACGCGAGTTCTCAATGATGAATTCGGCAAGCTCGTCGAGCTGCTCAATGCCAAATTCATCCAGCATCGAGATGAGACGTTTCGCACCGGTGTCATTCGCCGCCGCGAATGAGAAAATGTCGCCAATCACCTGCTGTGGTTCGCGCACGTTGGTGCGAATGATGTCGAGTAGGGTTTCATTTGCTTCGCCACGCCGGAATAGGTGCATGATCGGGATATTAATCCCTTCCTCGAATACCTGACGCGCATCCGGACCGAAACCTCGGCCGCCAATATCCACCACGTGACAGGTGTTGGCAAACAGCCCGATCAACCGATGGTGATAGAAGGTCGGCGTCACCACGGTGATGTCGTGTAGATGCCCCGAGGTTTGCCACGGATCGTTGGTGATGAAGACATCGCCCGGTTGCATGGTGTCAACCGGATGTTTGTTGATGAAATGAATCACCCCTGCCGCCATCGAGTTGATATGGCCTGGCGTACCGGTTACCGCCTGTGCCAGCATGCGGCCCTGACGATCGAAGACGCCCGCGGCCAGATCACCGGCTTCACGTACGCTGGTTGAGAACGCCGTTCGTACCAGGGTCTGAGCCTGTTCTTCGACAACTGAGATCAAGCGGTTCCACATGATATGCTGGTGGATTTTTGACAATGTGGCATTGCGATTCATATTGGTATTCCTCGTCTAGGTGCCAGGATGCTTTTGCTCAAGAATAATGTACCCAAGTGGGTGAATATGAGCGTTAAAACGCGCACTGACAACGGTTGTCGTGTCTTGCTCCACAATGACAGCAGGTCCTGCCAATTGCATGCCTGGTTTTAGGGCCTGGCGTGCATAGACCGGCACGGTGAGATGCTCGCCGCTTGCCGTATCGACCATCTGGCGCTGGCCAATCGCTTGTGGGACAGCGGCCGCTTCAGCATGATGCGGCACCGTCGTCAACTGCTCGCCTTGCGTGCTGACCAGCAGCACCCAGGTCAAAATTTCCACCTCGAGGTTGGGTATGGTGCGTTCATAAAGGCGATGGTACTCACGCTCGAACGCCGCCAGCAAGACCTCGGCGCCATCTTGCCCCAGGCGCGGCGCCTCGATACGTACCGGTAGCTCGACCCCCACTTCATGCCCCTGGCCAACATAGCGCATGAAAGCCGTCCGGGTCTCGACCAGTTGGCGCTCGGCAGCGCCGGCTTTGACGACGATGAGGGCTTCGTCACGCATGGTGGCTAACAAGTTGTTAGCGCCGTCAACATCGAGCCTGCTCAAACGTTGATGATAGCTGCGGGTGACTTCGTAAGCGACTGGCGCTCGTAAAAAGCCAATAGCGGAACCGACGCCAGCGTCGGGCGGAATCACCACGCGCGTCATATTGAGTTTTTCGGCCAGGCGAGTGGCATGCAGCGGTGCTGCTCCACCAAACGCAATCAGGGTGCGCGCCTCAATCGCCTGACCGCTTTCAATGGCATGCACGCGCGACGCGTTGGCCATATTTTCATCTACCATTTCCGCTACCCCAAGCGCTGCACCTATCGTATCAAGTTGAAGCCGATTACCGACATCAGCCAGCAGAGCCGTTGCCGCTTTGTCACGCTCCAGCTTAATCCGCCCGCCGGCAAATTGATCCGGATCGATACGCCCCAGGACGACGTCCGCATCGGTTACCGTTGCTTGCCAGCCGCCGCGATTATAACAGGCTGGCCCGGGTTGCGAACCAGCACTTGCAGGACCGACCGCAATCCGTCCCATGCTATCGATGCTTGCCAATGAGCCGCCGCCAGCGCCGATTTCAACCATTTCGATGACCGGGATGCGTAGGGGGATGCCGCTGCCTTTAAGAAAGCGGTAGACACGCGCCACTTCAAAGCTGCGTGAGGTCTGTGGGGCGCCGTCGTCAATCAGGCAAATTTTGGCGGTGGTGCCGCCCATATCATAGGAGACCACACGGTCGAGCTGCAGCTGACGAGCGATATGGCTGGCGAAAATGGCGCCACCGGCCGGGCCGGATTCGACCAGACGGACCGGAAATCGGATCGCTGTTTCGAGCGTTGTAATGCCACCGCCGGACAGCATCAGATAAAGCGGACAACGTAAGCCGGCATCGCCAAATTCACGTTTCAAGGCACGCAAATGCTGGCTCATTAGCGGCTGCACGTAAGCATTGGCGCAGGCCGTTGAGATGCGCTCATACTCGCGCATTTCCGGTGAAACCTCACTCGACAGGGTGATCTCAAGGTGCGGCAGGTGGGTCAGCAGGATGTCGCGCGTCCGTTCTTCATGCGCCGCATTCATATAGCTGTGCAGAAAACCGATAGCGACGCTTTTGACCGCCTCAGACTGCAGGGTCGGGATTAATGCTTCAACCTGATCCTCAGCCAGAGGGATTAAGGTTTCACCTTGCGCGCTCAAGCGCTCGCGCACCGGCAAGCGCAAGCGTCGCGGCACCAGCGGTTCAGGCAGGTCGATATTGAGATCGTACTGCTCGTAACGATTTTCGTTACGCATCTCAAGCGTGTCACGGA
>JAPULM010000183.1 GCA_027294925.1 bacterium | reverse complement strand
ACTCCTCGGGCGAGAGCCCACGCATCCCCAGGGTTCCCGGGCGGTACCCCTGAGAGAACACGTCTGACTCACGGACCAGCCCGCGCAGGGTCTCCAGGTCCTTCTGCTCTCGAAGGTCAAGATGGGCGGAGAGTTTGCCGTGGCCGGTGTCGTATTCTTGGTAGCCGATATTAGGAAGATGCGCCCCAGTGATCTTCATGACTTCGGCGCCGTGCTCCGCCAGGGTGCGCGCACAGGTCGGCCCGGCAAGGACCCGGGTCAGGTCGAGCACCCGGACGCCCGACAACGGCCGATCGCCGTCGGGGAGCTTTTCCGGCGGGCTATCGCCGATCTTGACGATCTCCATCAGCGGCAGCGAGGCAATCGCGGCGGCCTGCGGGTGCTGGGCCCATTCTTCCATGCTGCGCACCATGCCCCCGGCGCCGTTGGCGGCAATGATCGCCTCCTCAAGCTCGAGAGCGTCCCAATGCGCAACCGCTTGGCGCACCGCCTGGCAATCTTCCGGCACGCCGAGCACCTTGAGGGTCGCGGCACGATGGTTGGGGAAATTGCAGTGCAGATAGCTCCAGCGGCCGTTCTTGGCCGGATAGACGCCCATCACCGTGTTGCGCTCGGTCGAAACGGGCGCCCCATCCAGCTGCATGTACTTGCCGCTGCGTAGCGAGGCGGTCGCCTGGCGGGTATCGACCGCGACCTCCTGGCAGCGACCGCTGCGCAATTCCCACAGATCGGCAACGGCGAGGCCGATCGCCGCCAGTGCGGCAACACTGGTCTCGCCGATACGGAACGGCGTTGGCAATAGCGGATCGGCGCTGCCGGTTATCTCGACCGCGTCAGCGCGCTCCTCAGGCCAGCCGGCGATCGGCAAAAGCGTTCGCAGTGCATCATGGGTCATAGTCGGCCCTCCTCTCTCTTTGCTGTGAAGCGCGCTTATCTAAGCAAGCCGCTCTACTTTACGCGGTTTGTAGGGTGATCAAGTCGAGATAAAAAACTGAGCATCTCTCTACCTGTTTGCGAGTCAATCTCATCTCAACAAGAGGTACTCAGCCATGCCCATTCTCTCTCATGTTGAGGAAAAACAAAAGCCTTTTTTGCCTTGCCCTCCCAGACGCACCCCCCGCCAGAACACCTTAATGGTCTCGTTCCACTGACCATCGCGGTGAGGCCGAAGCCTGCTTCAACAGTTGATCCTCTACGCTTCGACTTCATCAGCGTCGGCTAACACGATCAACACCTTTTTCCCGACAGCCTCGGCGTACCTAGCGAGCGTATTGACAGTGGGATTGCCTTCCTCATTGTTCTCCAATCGTGATAGCGTGGATCGTTCGATTCCCGTACGCTCTTTCATATTGGACAGGCTCAGCCCTTTTTTCATGCGCTCGGCCTTCAAAACAGACATGGTGTGCTGAATGGCAATACCGTGCTGCATCACTTCGTCTAACTTTAGCTTGGCCCGTTTCTTGATGTCCGGCAATTCCGCTTGGACTTGTTCCCGAATCCGCTTGTGCCTCTCCTCTTCTTCCTCTGTCGCCTCGCGGTAGATCCGCTTGCCCATTTTCTTGGCCATGATTGGTCCTCATTCCCCGACTTCATACGCGGTTACAGGATACCATGTGCAATCGTCAATTTCATTTCTTCGTAGACCACGACGATATAGCGGCCATCAGGAGTGAACCCGTAGACCATTGGTCGACCAGATAAACGGCTGATATCATGGGCAATCGGATTAAACAACGCGTGTTCAATATCTTCCGGCGTTAAATGGTGCTCGGAAATATGCTCCACATTGCGGCCCGGCTCTGGATGCCAAATAATGTCGTAATACGGCACAGGACTGCTCCTGTCCTTACTTGACAAGTCATGATTTATCTTAACAGAATGTTAGCATTTATATCAACAGTTGTGATGGACATTCACGGGGCGTTCGATAAGGCTGTAGGACAAATTTATTCCGCTCGTAGCATTTTGTAAAATGATTCCGGCCAAAGAAAAATGAATTCGTAGCGTGCAAAACCAATGACGTCTGCGTCATGAATTTCCATCTGCTTTTTATCCAAGAGGATACCATTTAGCATCGTACCATTGGTTGAATAAAGATCCCTAAGATAATAAGTCCCGTCGTTGATCTCGATGGCGGCGTGCTTTTTCGAGATGGTGAACTCGGGAATAACGATATCGTTGTCGTCCCCGCGCCCGACCGAGAACGTGTTATCAGAGATCGTTACGTCTTGGCCTCTGAGCAATGGATAAATGGCCTGCTTCAGGGCTTCGGAAACGAGTGATGCGCCCGCCGCGCTATCTGGAAGTTCGAGAACTCTGGTTGAAGTCGTCGAATACGTATCAGCCCCAACCTGATTGACTAACATGCCGGCGCGGATGGCAGAACCCGCAAGTACGGGAAGCTGTACAAACGCGTTGAAGGTCTCTGTATCATGTGCTTTGGCAATCTGTCGCAGGGCGGACAGACCGACCCTGCCTGACGCACTCAGCATTTCGGCAACGTTACCAATGGATGTCGCTGTAGCGGTGTCTTCCGGTGGACTACTTTGCTGCTTGTTCGATCGGGAGAATGCCTTGGCAAACATGTTCACTAGCCTCCTTCTGGACCTTTGAATCTGGAACTATTCAGTTAATCAAGTGTAGCCATTAGGTCGTGCGCCGCGCCACCTTAGGCCATCATCGAACAGGTACCAAGCGCTGTCAGATCCAGCACTTACGGGAAGCGAGTGAAGAACTGGCGTGGAACAATCTGGCGGTCCGCTAAGGTTGAGAAAAACCGGGGTCAGAGCAAATTTTCTCAGACCCGTTGCAATGGAGATCGCATGGTGTTGGGTGCCGAGTACAGCCGGGTCAGCCAGGACGCCCCCGTATGGTGATGAAGGAATCGCCTCAGGTGATACAGGATACTCAACCCTGATAGAGGTATCGTAATCGCCACTGGCAAACAGATGTTCTGCTACCGGCCAATCGTCTGCCGCCTTCTCCAGGCAGTACTGGACGACTTCATCAACGTGCACGGATATCCTTCCGGCCTTCCCCAGGAAGGCAGACTGGCATTTTGTCATGCCACTTGCTACACATATAGAAAGCGGGACAAGGCGTGTTCCTGGAAGATGTGTGTAGATTCCTTCTTTTGCGATCGGGAGGAGGGACATTAGGGATTGGACCGAAACCGAAACGAAACGAGCACAGGACGTCTGGGCAGCGTATCAGCGAAAGCATGACGTCTCAGATCGGATCGGGCAGACTGTCGACATCGACCCGGCCAGTGGGCGTGTCTGGTTCGGAGAGTGCGCGAAATCCGCGTCGTGGCCGAGCGCGTTTACTACCCAATAGACGAATGGGAAAAGGCCATGGCGTTTAAAGACAAGTCCTGCCGAGCTTTTGCCAAGCACGGTAATTCGTACGTGTTTAAATGCCGGCATGAGCTGTAGGACCATCTCAAGTGACCGAGCAAAGTGCCTCGATAGAAATCTCAACTTTTTTCTATTTGACAGCTGCTTTTCCTGCGATAAAATCTAAGTTGTGTCTTTTAACCCGCCCATCTGTAGAATGATTTTGGGTTTTCGACCTGTTACGGGAATGAACGACGTTCCTGGGAGGGTTATACGAGCGATAAGAAAGTCAGGCACATTTGCCATGGGTTGCAATTGGTGCGCTGGTTTTTTTTGTTTGCTGCACGCCGTCCTTCGCACCGCTTATCATCGAAAGGTGCCTGAAATGACAACGAACTCGAGAACGCTGTCTGATTTCAAACGCTGATTTGGGGTACGCAGTCCTTAAGAACAGAGGGGAGCATCTTATGGGTGCACGACAGTTCGACTTTGCACTGGCCATTGGGGGTGCCGCGGGGCAGGGAATCGCAACGCCTGGCGATATTCTGGCCCGCATATTTGTCCGCCGCGGTCTTCATCTCAATACCTACAACGCCTATCAGTCCATCATCCGGGGCGGACATATCTTCTTGACTGTACGGGTTAGCGACCAGGAGGTGCTCACTCACGGCGATCGGTGGGATCTTTTGCTCTGTCTGGATCAATCCACCATGGATCGGCATCTGCGGCATATGCAATCGGGCTCCAAGGTGATCTTCAACGCCGGCACCATCGAGCCTGAGGCTGCTGCTAAAGGCGTTGCGCTGTGCCCTATGCCGGTATCGGAGCTCACCGGCAACAGCCGCAATGCGGTGATGCAGAACACTGTCGCTCTTGGCGTGATTATCGCGCTGCTACGGATGGATTTCAAGGTGCTTGAAACGGCCATGCAGTCGCAGTTTGGACGCAAAGGTCAGGCGGTGGTCGATGAGAACGTCACCTTCTCACGAGCCGGGTTTGACTATGCCACCGAGCACTTTGATCCATTTGCGCTGGACGTCCCGACCGGTCCCAAGCCACTCGCTGTCTGGAGTGGCAATGACGCACTGGCAATGGGCGGTGCGGCGGCCGGGGTAAAGTTTTACTCGGCCTATCCGATGAGCCCGGCAACTGGCATCCTGCACTGGATGGCGAACAACGCGCAACAGCTTGGCATCATGGTGCGTCAGCTCGAAGACGAAATTGCCGTGGCTAACGTTACTGTTGGCGCGGCGCACGCGGGTTGCCGGGCGATGTGTGCGACCTCGGGCGGCGGTTTTGCGTTGATGACGGAAGCGATAGGGATGGCCGGCATGATGGAGGTGCCGGCTGTGTTTATCAACGTGCAGCGGGCCGGCCCTTCAACCGGGGTGCCCACCAAGACCGAGCAGGGCGACCTGTGGCAGGCGCTGGGAGCCAGCCAGGGGGACTACGAGCGCCTGATCGTGGCCCCGTTGCATTCCCTCGACGCGTTTAATACGATGCCGGAACTATTCAATCTGGTTGACAAGTGCCAGTGTCCGGCCATCTTGATTTCGGATTTGCTCATTGCCGAAGGTCGCTCCAGCGTCGATCCGGATGCCATCAATATGCAGCCGGAAATCGATCGTGGCGCCCTCATCACCGAACCGGCGGCGAGTAATAGCTATTTGCGTTACCAGGATACTGAGAGCGGCATTTCGCCACGGGCGCTGCCGGGCCTCGAGGGATATGTGCACGTCGTCGCCTCAGACGAGCATGACGAAGATGGGGTGCTGATCAGTGACGAGTTCACCGATCCGCACAAGCGCCGCAAGATGGTGGAAAAACGAGCTCGAAAGTTGCAAGATATTGTCAGCCGCATTGCCCCACCGGGGCTCGAAGGCCCGACCGACGCCGAGGTCACACTGGTGGGGTGGGGATCAACGTATGGCGTCATCCATGAGGCTATCGAGATGTTAAACGACCGTGGCATTACCGTTAACCATCTCCCGATCAAGTGGATCGTGCCGTTTCACGCCTCAGAGGTCACCGACATCCTGTCTGGTGCCAAGCTCACCATCATCGTGGAGAATAATTACTCGGGCCAGTTCGCCCGTTATCTCCGGAGTGAGACGGGCATTTCGGCCGATGCCCATATCCGTAAATACGACGGCGAGCCGTTCATGCCGCACCACGTTGTCGATGGCGTCATCGAACTGATGGACAAAACGACAGACCGTTACATTCCGTTCCAGGAAATTCTCGTTTAGAGAGGTGATACCGATGGCCATCAATCAAGTTGAAGCTCCACTGGTTGAGTTGAAGCCCAAAGATTTCAAAGGCAAGGTCGATCCCGACTGGTGTCCGGGTTGCGGCGACTTTGGCGTTCTCAATAGTCTGCAGCGGGCCTGCGCTGAACTCGGCAAGAAGCCCCACGAACTGCTGGTCATCAGCGGTATCGGGTGTTCGTCGAATGTCCCGGGGTATTTTAATGCATACGGTATGCATACGTTGCATGGTCGTTCGCTGGCCGTGGCCACCGGTGCCAAGCTGGCCAACCACGACCTCACGGTGCTGGTGACCGGTGGCGATGGCGACGGCTACGGTATCGGCGGCAATCATTTCACCCACACCGCGCGGCGCAACGTGGATTTGACCTACATTGTCATGAACAATCAGATTTACGGTCTGACGACCGGTCAGATTTCGCCCACAAGTTCCGAAGGAATGAAAACGAAGAGCACCCCGTTCGGCAGTGTTGAAAAGCCGATGAATCCGATCACCGCCGCGATTATGAACGGGGCGTCGTTCGTGGCCCGTGGCTACAGTGCCGATCCGAAGCATCTGGCCAACCTCATGAAACAGGCGATGCAGCACCGTGGCTTTGCGCTAATTGACATCTTCAGCCCCTGCGTGACGTTTAATCATGACAATGACTATGCGTTTTTCCGGCCGCGGGTGACCAAACTCGAGAGCGAAGAACACGACTCCAGTGACTGGAAAGCAGCTTGTGAGAAAGCCATGCTGTGGGGTGAGACGATCTACATCGGCCTTTTTTACCACGCCCCAAGACCGTCACTCGAGGACCAAGAGCCGGTACTCGAGCAAGGTGGACCGCTCGCCCATCGACCCCTGGGCTTAAGCAAGGCGCAGAGTCAGCGTATCATCGAACGCATGATGTAAGCGCCTAGACATAAATTGCCCCCTCTTTCTGGTCCCCCTCGGCCGGAGAGAGGGTCAGGCTTTGATTACCTAAGTTTTTTAGTAGGGTGTGGCGGCCTCCACGGCCTGCCTTTACCTGTATAACCTGACGCCCCCCAGGCAACTCCCGTCTGGGAAAAACCTAGCCCTAAAAGCCCCCGCAACCCCTGAGGCCTCTGCGTAACGCATCCTGAGCGGCATGTCAAAGGCCGCGCTGGGCCTTGCCCCACTTCCTCGCCCGCGGTACTTGACTTGCCGCCTCCTCAGCACCATGCAGGGCGGGAATACGGTCGTGTTCTGGAGCTTTCGAACCGATAATAGTAAAGCGCCATTATCACGGCATCGATAACGACCATTACCGACACACGCCTATCGGATACATTTAAGTGCCGAGACATATATTTTCGAACATTTTGTTTACCCCTTCCCCCCTGGCGGGGGAAGGTTGGGATGGGGGGGGGGAAGTCGACAAGCCACTGAGAAATAGGCTTTTGCAGCCCAGTCTTGTCACCTCCACCCTAACCCTCCCCCGTCGAGGGGGAGGGGACAAGAAGTTTTGTTCAGGTACTTAACCTGATGAATGATGAACGACTATGTGCCTGGACATAGGCTTGACGATGTTTGCGCTACGCCTTTCCCTCTGACGGCAGAAGGCCCGGATGAGGGGGAGTGGATAAAAGGTGCAAGCATTGATCTCCAGGTACTTATATTTATCTGCACAGATTAGGGAGACAGAATCATGGACGCTTCAAATCAACTGTTGAAATTGTTAGGGCGAGGCAACACTGCCGTGATCGCTTTGCTCTTTGCTCACACGCTAGTGTGGTCGGCTTCTCCTACTTCAAAGCAGCCGGCCTTCGCACCTGACACCGTATTGGTCGCCTTTCAGCCGGGCACGACAGGCGCCGAGATGAGTGCTACGCACAGTCAGGCTGGCGGAAAGGTCCGCAGGACGTTAGCGGCTAGCGGCGTCCACGTGGTTGGCGTGCCGACGGGGACTGTGCTCGACAAGCTGAAACTCTACCGGCGAAATCCCAATGTCAGATATGCCGAGCCGAACTATTTTCGGCCCTTGATCATCCCTACCGAAGGCTCATTTTCCAGCACCATCGACGTCTTTGACGAACAGTGGAATTTACATAATCAAGGGCAAAGTTTGCAAACGTATGCCGACCCAGCCACTGGGCTGCCAGGATGGCAGTACACGCGTCAAGACGCTGATATCGACGCTCCTGAAGCCTGGGATGTCGAGAAGGGCAGCGCCAACGTTTGGGTTGCTGTGCCCGACAGTGGTGTTGCCTGCACCCATGGGGATCTAGTCGGTAAATGCCAACACAACGAAGATTATGTAACGGCCACGCTGGATCTTTTTGGCAACCCTATTCCTGAACTGATAGATCGACTCGGTCATGGCACGCATGTGGCCGGTACGATCGCCATGCAGACCAACAACGGCGCCGGCGGCGCCGGGGTCGGTTGGAATACCTCTATAGGGTCCTTCAAGGTGTGTTACGCCGAAATGTTAATCGAAGACATTGTGATTGGGTCAACCTGTGCGGATGCCGATATCGTAGCGGCAATTGACCGTATCATAGAGCTCGGTTATGACATCATCAACATGAGTTTTGGTGGACCTGCATCGCAGGCAGTCGAGGAGGCATTGAATAGGGCGTCGCTGGCCGGAATCGTGTTAGTTGCCGCGGCCGGTAATAACAACAATTGGGAAAAATTCTATCCTGCCGCTTATGACAATGTGATCGCGGTGGGGGCGAGCAATGCCTTTGATGATCGCGCCGGTTTCTCCACCTTCAGCGTCGACGATGATTTTGATCCGAGTACCCAAAACGATGATTGGGTTGATGTGCTGGCGCCGGGTGATCCTGTGTTGGGACCTGTCCCGAGCAGCTTCTGCGGGGGAAGCCCGCAGTGCTTCGGGTGGAAGTCGGGCTCCTCTATGGCTGCCCCCCATGTTTCCGGAGTCGCCGCCTTGGTGTTAAATTATTTAACGGTCAACGACCCCGCTAACGCAAACAGCACTGAGGTGCGCCGGCGCATTCAAGACTGTGCCGACGCGACCGGCGCTATGGGACAGAATATGTTGGCGTGGAGTAAGTACGGTCGGCTCAATGCGCATGGTGCCATCACCTGTGGTGGGGCGGGGAATATCCCTCCCAGTGCCAACTTTGCCTTTGTCCCTGCTGA
>JAPULM010000182.1 GCA_027294925.1 bacterium | reverse complement strand
TTGTAATGTGCGATGGTGGTGTTGATCATCGCGGAAGAGTGTAACGGATTGGGCTGCTGCTGTCAGCAACCGCCGCCGGTTGAGCCGGTTTTCGGGGGCCGTCAGTCCCTTGAGTGAAGGATAGGAAGGTCATCTAACATGACCTGAGTTCTTTGGTGTTGCCCCCAGACGCAGAATAAGCCGTTCGCATGCAGAGTCATTTAGTTAGGGGCGCTTAGTCCAGCAGTTTCAAGAAACTTTCCAGGTTACACGAGGTAGTGGCTGCGTTTTCAACCGTTTGTCGGGTTCGGCTGATCAAGATCCGACGCTTGGCTCCTGACTTGATGAATGGCGTAGGGATCAATCAACTCTTACAGATTAGAATCTTATTTCTAATTTGCAAAAACAACTCCCCAGACCGGGCGACACGATTGGCAGAGCTGCACTGTGGACGAGACAGGACCCGAGCACCCCCTGTCTCGCCCAAGCGTGCCGCTCGAAGTCGGGACCTCCTTGCTCGCTTCGTCAAACTCCATGCCGGCAGCGCCTGCTGGAAGCACCAAGCCATCACACAATCCCAACCGGAAGCAATTGTGTGACCCCCTGGGTCCGAGCGGCCTCTATTATCAGGGGCGGACTGACTATGACGCAGTCTGAAACAGAGACCAGACAATTTGTGTGTCGGAGGCAGACTGATGAAAAAAGCCGGATACATCCTGATTGCATTGGGCATCATCCTCTTGTCGAGCGGCTGTAGTGCAGGGCACAGCCAGTCGTCTGGGTGGGCATCGGGTCAGACCGCAATCTCGGCGCCAACACCTGAGAATCACAGCTATCAGAAACCTCGGCCCCACCCCCGTGAGCACTATCGATACAGGCCTCAGCACCGTCGACAAGAGCACGGTTACCGAGGCCACCGCCAACACGAGCATGGTCAACGAGGGCACCGTCAACGAGAACATCGCAGGTAGCAAGCGCTCATCGAAGTTTTCATTGTAAAGCAAACGCCAACAAAGTAATCGATCAGAATAAAGCGCCCAGGTCAATTCCCGCCTGTGAATCTTTGCCCATTGATCTGCTAGATTCACGGCTTATAATCATTTCATGGTTATCGCATCAAATTGCCCATCAGTGACGCCTTATTGCAAAATTGCCAGGCCATTTGAGTGGGTGCCCACTGGCTGTACGGGAAATTGCCATTATGCGGCTTTTTTTCAGACCCAACGGGGCGACGCCGTTGAGTGGGTGGCATGAGCAGTTGCACCCTGCTTCGCGCCCTGGTATTGTTCCTATTCACGCTCTAATAATCTTTTATGGAGAACGCCATGTCCCGCTTTGTGTTGCACGCCATCGTTTCCCTTTTACTTGTGATTCAGATTTCCACTTCGCAGGCGGCAGATCCGTCGCCGGGCAAGCAAGTGGAGCAATCTTTCGCAGTGGATGGAGCGGAAGTGCCTTACCTGCTCTACATGCCCGAGAATTACAGAGAAGGTGGCGAAGCGCTTCCCGTGATCCTCTTTTTGCATGGTCGCGGCGAGAGCAATGGACCTCTCAGCATTGTGGCCAAATGGGGACCCCCACGCATGGCCGCAAGGGGAGAAAACCTGACTTACATCCTGATCTCACCCCAGTGTCCCCGAGAAGACCGATGGTCCAGCGAAACGCAGCAGCAACGCGTCATAAAATTGCTGGAAGCGATGACCCTTAAATTCAATGGCGATAATCAGCGCACTTACCTCACCGGGCTGAGTATGGGCGGCTATGGTTCATGGGCATTGGCCGCCAGCCAGCCGCATCGTTTTGCCGCAATCGCGCCGATCTGCGGCAAAGGGGATCCTTCGCAAGCCGCAAAGATGATCAATATTCCCATCTGGGCCTGGCATGGGGACAATGACGGTGCCGTGGATTTCCAGCACTCTGTGGACATGGTCAATGCGATCAAGGCTGCGGGCGGCCGGAAGGTGCGATTCACCACACTTGAAGGCATCGGTCACAATAGTTGGTCGGCGGCTTATGCCACACCTCAACTGTTTAAATGGTTTGATCAGCATCTAGCCGCGCCCACAAGGCCTAGCCGAGGCAATTGATATGAAGATAAGAATCCTGCTACTATGAACTCTGATTGAATGCGCTTAAACTCGATATGCCGATCAGACCGGGACGCGCTCCCCTCAGGTTCAGCATCGTCTCTTCAGCGAGACCTACGACGCGGCCCAAAAATCCGTCGCGTCGAAAAGTGGATTTTCCTTTCATTTCTATTCTTGCCTAGGATTGTGGTTCTGAATTCATCACTTTCGTGATCCACTCAATGTAAGAACTAACACGTGTGTAAACATCCGTCACGCCGTATTGTCCTGGCTTGCCGTTCATCGACCCGGAGCTGACACCGACTAGGTACAATTTGCCATCCTGTTCTAGCAGGGCGGGGCCACCGCTATCACCCGGGCCGCCCACACCCTCATGTTCAGTTCCCTCCGGTGGCTCGTGGAACGTCATGAAGATGCGCAATGGACCGGCATCATCCACGACATTCGTGACGGCTCGTCGTCTATGGTCTGTTCGTTTCAGACCCGATTTCGGGCTACCGTAATCGCCATAGCCGACGATAAATAATGTAGCGCCCAGTTCCTTTCTTTCCTTGTAGAGTTCGATCGGCTTAATACTCTTCACAGAGTCTGCCAGTTCCACTAAGGCAAGGTCAACCTCCGGCGGTCGCCCCCGGCGCTTGCCCCCCTCGGGGTGAATCACCGTGCGCTTTACGGCGTACTTCGTGTTGCCAAATTGGATTCTGCTGTCGGCGGTGATCGACGCGGCTACGTGGGCGGCCGTGGCAATCCAGGTCGGGGCGACAAGGGTGCAAGCGCCATCAGGCAGGACTCTTCCCACCGCATCAAAACGCTGGCCAAGGCGCAGTACGTCGGCGTCGTCTTTATCGTGACGTATCACAACAGCCAGGCTATCAAGGGGTATCAGGGTCGTTAGGAAGATGAGTGTCGCGATCGCGAGTCTAAGGTCAACTGTCCGGTTCTGTTTGGCAAGCATTTTTGATCTCCTCATTGTTCGTTGTATGCGCCTGCGTCTAAGAGATCTAGTGCTTTGTAACATCTAGAATGATGGGTAATCTCGCAGTGCCAGTAG
>JAPULM010000181.1 GCA_027294925.1 bacterium | reverse complement strand
CAGGTGCATCAGATAGAAATCGCCGCAAAACGTGACGGCACCATTGTCGCGATTCGTGACCATCTCCTGGTTGACCAAGGCGCCTATAGCCCCTGGGGCATCGTGCAGCCCTACAATACGGTTGCCCATCTGCCCGGTTTGTTCCGCATTCCGAACTATGCCGCCGATGCGAGCCTGGTCTTGACCAATAAAACCCCCCACGCGCCGTATCGTGGCGCCGGACGTCCGGAAGCCGTTTTCGTCATGGATCGAGCCGTCGACCGTCTGGCGCACGTCCTTGGCATGGACGCGGCGGAAATCCGCCGCAAAAATTTTATCCGGGCCGATGAAATGCCTTACGATACGGGACAGCTCTATCGAGACGGTGAACCCATGGTGTACGACTCAGGGGATTTCCATGCCATGCTTGAGCAGGCGCTACAGGCGATTGACTATGACGGGTTCCGGGCCGAGCAGAAAGCACTGCGTGAGCAGGGCATTTATCGCGGCATTGGCATTTCCTCCTATGTTGAAGGGACCGGTGTGGGACCCTATGAAGGCGCTACGGTACATGTCGATCCCTCCGGCGGTGTAGTGGTCGCTACAGGTGCCTGTTCGCAGGGCCAGGGACACGAAACGGTGTTCGCGCAATTGGCCGCAGACGTCATTGGCGTACCGATTGAACAGGTCACAGTGATCAATGCCGACACGGCAGCGATTCCGGCCGGCGTCGGCACCTTCGCCAGCCGCAGCGCTGTGGTTGGCGGCAGTGCGGTCAACGAAGCCGCCATCCGGGTGCGAGGGAAACTCAATCAAGCGGCGGCGGCGATGATGGAAGCCGCAGCGGACGATATCGAGATCGATGACGGCAAGGTGTTTGTGCTTGGCGCGCCACAGAGCGCGGTATCACTTGCCCAATTGGTAACAGCCACCTTGCCGGCCTATGGCAGGACAGCCCAGGTAGAGGCTGACTTTGAGGCCACCGTGTATCGCCCGGTTCCGACTGTCACCTATGCCAGCGCCGTGCATGTGGCATTGGTCGAGGTTGATATCGGCACCGGGGCAGTGAGCATCCTGAAGTATGTTGTGGCGCACGATTGTGGCCGCATCATTAACCCCACCATCGTTGATGGTCAGGTGATCGGTGGGGTAGCGCAGGGCATTGGTGGCGCGTTGTATGAGGAATTGGTATACGACGAGGGCGGGCAGCTCTTGAGCGGGTCATTTATGGACTATTTGGTTCCGAGCCCTACCGAGATTCCACCGATCGATTTGATCCATATGGAGTATCCATCGCCGCGCAACCCGCTTGGCGTTAAGGGGGTGGGTGAAGGCGGCGCCATTTCGCCGCCGGCGGCGCTTGCCAACGCGGTTGAAGATGCCTTGCAGTCCTTTAACATTTGTATCCGTGAGACGCCGCTTAGCCCCGAACGGGTGATGCGCTTAATTCAACAGGCGCAAAACACCTAAACGGTTTACCCAAGAGGAGCGAGGGTCATGGCAAGCACCCGTTGCACCATTCGCCTGTGGGTGAATGAGCAAGAAATTGAACGAACGGTTGAAGTGCGGCAAAGCCTGGCGGACTTCCTGCGCGAGGAGCTCGACCTCACCGGTACGCATCTGGGATGTGAACATGGGGTGTGCGGCGCCTGTACCATTCTACTAGACGGGCAGTCCGTACGCAGCTGCCTGATGCTGGCAGTACAAAGCGATGGCGCTCGTCTGACAACCGTCGAAGGGCTCGCCGACGGGGATCAGTTACATCCCCTGCAGGCGGCTTTCCATGCCGAGCATGGGCTGCAATGCGGATTTTGCACGCCGGGTATGTTGCTCAGCGCGCTTGAATTATTACGCGACAATGATCATCCCTCTGAGCAACAGGTGCGCGTCGCACTGTCCGGAAATCTCTGCCGCTGTACGGGTTACCAATCGATTGTGGCCGCGGTGCTAAGAGCTGCAAAAGAGGGAGTGTAAAAGGCATTGGGGTCTAGGCAGATGGGAGATTTGCCTTCTATGGGTGTCCATACGAAATGTTTGGTCCTGGCCAGCTTATATCGAGATTCGGTTGTGTTGATGCAGATATCACACGCCTTGCAATCACGACCCGGTGTGCGGCAGGCGGGCGTCATGATGGGGGCCGTGCAGAATCTGGAATTGTTGCGTGAAGCCGGTTTGCTAACGCCGCAAGCCGAACAAGCCGGGGCCAATGACCTCATCATCTGTGTCCAGGCTGACGACCTGGCGACAGCTGAGGCGACCTTGCAACACGCCGCAACCTTATGCATGCAAACGTCGAAGCAGCAAGGGGAGGCGACTGAAACCGCGCCACGCACGCTGGCAACCGCACTTCGACGTATGCCGGACGCCAACCTGGCCTGTATTTCAGTACCAGGTCAATACGCCCGTCGTGAAGCCCTACGCGCCTTGCAAAGTGGTCTACACGTGTTTCTGTTTAGTGATCACGTCGATCTCGCAACCGAGCATGAATTGAAGCAGGTTGCCGCTGCACAGGGGCTTCTCGTAATGGGCCCGGACTGCGGCA
>JAPULM010000180.1 GCA_027294925.1 bacterium | reverse complement strand
ACCGAGCCAACAACCGCATTTGGAGTGTTCAACTCAGCGATCCGGTCGAACAGCGTTTACACGGCGTGGTTATTTTCGCCCTGGACGCCGCCGGAAACATTTATCAACGCTACGATGCACGAGAGGCGAAGCAGGAGACGCAAGATTGGATACTGCGCCATGGCACGCTACGTCGATTTAACTCAAATGGCTCATTTGCAGGCCAACCCGAACGTTTTAAAGAACGGCGTCTCGTCTTGCCGGAACGTTTTACCGACATTATCACACGACAAAAACTACCGGATGAGATGAGCACACAGGACACCTTGGCTCATGCGTATCAGCTTGACCGTCAAGGTTTGCAGGGAGCGCCGTATTTGACAGAATTTCATGGCCGTTTCGCCTTTGCTGCCGCCTGTATCATGATGGCGGGCTTCGGCCTGCCCCTGGCAGTCGGATTAAATCGCAGCGGAGGGGCGGTCAAGGCCATCGGCCTGACGGTATGCTGCGGCTTCAGTTACTGGGTGATACAGGCCTTTGTCATGGCCCTCGGCCACAATGGGCAACTGCCGCCGCTGCTGGCGGCATGGAGCGCCAATATTTGTTTTGGCGTCATGATGATTTTTATCTCACGTCGGGCGCAGTAACGGCAACAGCCGGCGAGGCCTTGGCAGGGTAAGTCGTGATGACTGCAGCGTCACACCCGTGCGGCACTAGGCCGGTGGTGGAGCAGTAGTAGCGTCGCCAGCGGCGCCATTACCGCCGTCAGGCCGGCTCGCCCGAGGTTCAAGGTCAAGAAACGGCTTGAGCAAATCGATGGGTATCGGGAAAACAATGGTCGAGTTATTCTCCGTCGCCACATCAGCCAGGGTTTGTAAAAATCGCAGTTGCAATGACATCGGCTGCTGTGCCATAATACCGGCTGCTTCGGCTAAACGCTCCGAAGCTTGATACTCACCTTCAGCTGCAATAATCTTCGAGCGTCGCTCACGCTCCGCTTCTGCCTGTCGGGCCATTGCACGCTGCATCTCTTGCGGCAAATCGAGATGCTTGAGCTCTACCGAATCCACTTTGATACCCCACTGATCCGTCTCCGAATCCATGATCGATTGTAGACGATGATTAATCGTATCACGCTCGGAAAGCAAATCGTCAAGCTGGAATTGACCCAGCACATTGCGTAGCACCGTTTGTGCCTTTTGAAAGGTGGCGGAATAATAATCTTCGACGTTGATTATCGCTTCCTTAGGGCCGAGAATGCGAAAGAACACCACCGCATTGACTTTCAGCGTCACATTGTCTTTGGTGATAATATCCTGCGGCGGCACATCCACCGTTACCAATCGCGTATTGATGCGATACATTTTTTCAATGCCAGGGATGACAAACGTCACCCCCGGGCCACGCACTGCTTGAAACTTCCCCAAGCGTAAGACAACGCCCCGTTCCCACTCCCGCAGGATTTTGATCGTGCTTACAAGAAGTAGAAACACCACCACGATGATAAATATTACGCCACTTTGCATCACGACACCTCCTGGGTGACTTTTTCGATGTTCAATTGCAGGCCATGCACGCCAATAATACGGACGGTTTCGCCTTTTTCAATCGGTGTGGTGCTATGCGCCTGCCACAGCGTTCCATGCACAAAGACGGTACCAGACGAGTCAATACGTTCGGTGGCAGTGCCGATTTCGCCAAGCATGCCTTCTTGCCCGCTGACCGGCTGCCGCTTCACACTGCCGAGCGCCGCTGCAATGATAAAGATAAACAGCAAGGACGTCGTCCCAACCACCAAAAAAATGGTCGTGAGGGGAATGCGCAAGTATTCCTCTGGTGCGTCGATCAACATCAGGGAGCCAAGAAACATGGCGACAATACCACCAACCGCAAGCATGCCGAAACTGGCGACCTGAGTCTCGAGGCCGAACAGCAGCAGGGCAAGGCCGATGAGACCGAGACCAGCGTAATTGACCGGTAGCGTCTGCAACGAATAAAAGGCCAACAACAACGATATGGCGCCAATCACACCGGGAAAGATGAGACCGGGGTTGTATAGTTCGATAAACAAGCCAAGCGATCCCAAGCTCAATAACATCAACGCGAATTGCGGGTGTGAAAGCACCGCGAGAAAGCGCTGTCGCCAGGTCATGCGATGATAGTACACCGTGGCAGAGGCCGATTGCAAGGTAACCTCACCGGATGGCAGGGCGATCTTTCGCCCATCGAGCTTAGCCAGCAAATCAGGTACATCTTCGGCAATCAAATCAATAACATGTTGCTCCAGAGCAGCCGTTTCCGTGATGGAGACACTTTCACGCACGGCTTGTTCAGCCCAATCGGCATTGCGCCCGCGTTTGTCGGCGATTGTACGAGCAAATGCAGCCAAGTCGTTCTCTGCCTTTTTGCGCATGTCGCCTTCGATGTCCTTACCCTCGCCGGAGACAGGATGGGCAGCGCCAATATTGGTGCCAGGCGCCATCGCTGCCACATGTCCAGCCAGGGTAATAAAGGTGCCTGCCGAAGCCGCCCGAGCACCGCTTGGCGACACGTACACCACCGTTGGCAGGTCAGCGTTGAGCAGCGCTTTGACAATTAGACGGGTGGACGCGACAAGTCCACCGGGGGTGTCAAGTTGAAAGACAACCGCCATGGCATTTTCATCTCTGGCCTTGCGGATACTCTCGACCATATACTCGACAACCACCGGATTAATGATGCCTTCAACCACATGAACATCAATGTGGTTGTCGCTGCCAGTAGCCTGACCGCCTCTTAATAATAAGACAAGCCCGCATAAAATGATGCTTCCCCAAACCACACGTCTACCCATATAACACCTGTTGCACCTCGTCCTGCTTACTACAATCCCCCGGTCAATTTAGCAGACGGATATCGCTTGTATACACCGATCGTATCACGCTTGCTGACTAACCAAAGCCTTTCTGACCCGATAGCAGTGTACTATTCTTGCGCTATGTGAAGCAATAGAATTGTCCGTTGCCTATAAGCCGCACGGGCTTGACGGCTATGTCGGAGTTCCGTTACCATTAAGAAATCAAACGCCCTATGTTGTTGGTTGCTTTCCAAGTCTTTACATTTCCACGACTTTCCTCCACTGACGTCCTATCATGTGGAGCTGGAAACATGTGTGACCTCGCACGGCTCAAATGGGCAGCTATCTCGTTTCTCCATAGGATGAGAAACAGTATAGGTGGGAACCAAGAGGCAAAAAACCGCGACAACTTGGCAAGCAGAGCGTATATGTTTGGACCACAATCCATACATCATTAAGCAGCCGGAAGCATAAGTTCGGCACAGGATGGATCAAAGGAAGTGTCATGACTACTGAGCGGATCCTGAGCGGGATGCGTCCATCGGGACAGTTACACTTAGGCAATTACCTTGGCGCGCTGCAAAATTGGGTGCAGTTACAAGATGATTACGAGGCTTACTATTTCATTGCAGATTGGCATGCGTTGACCACTGGTTATGCCGATACGGCGCAAATCCGCGCCTGGGTGCAGGACATCGCCATTGATTATCTTAGCGCCGGGCTTGATCCGGACAAAAGCGTTTTGTTCATTCAGTCACGCGTACCCGAACACGCCGAACTCCACCTCTTGCTGTCGATGATAACGCCCCTACCCTGGCTCGAACGCATACCGACTTATAAAGAACAACAGCAGGAGTTGCGCGATCGCGACCTCAACACCTATGGCTTCCTGGGCTACCCGCTGTTACAATCAGCAGACATCATCCTCTATAAAGCCGATTGGGTGCCGGTTGGTATCGACCAAGTCTCGCACATCGAGTTCACCCGTGAAGTGGTGCGACGTTTCCACCATCTCTACCAGACGGAGGTCTTCACGGAACCCCAGGCCAAGCTTACCGAGGTGCCAAAGCTGGTTGGACTTGACGGTCGTAAGATGAGCAAAAGTTATAACAATGTGATCTATCTGTCCGATAGCTCGGCAGAGCTGACCCAAAAAGTCAAAACCATGATGACCGATCCGGCACGCCAACGCCGCACCGACCCTGGTGACCCGGAGATTTGCCCGGTGTTCGATTTGCACCGAGTCTACAGTAGCGTAGCAGAACGGCAAGAGGTCGCCCAGGGATGTCGTACAGCCAGCATCGGGTGTATTGATTGTAAAGGTACGCTGATTGGCAATATGCTGACGGATTTGCAGCCCTTACACGACAGACGCGCTTACTACACTGACCATCCGGATGAAGCCATGCAAATTTTTGAAGCGGGTAGTCAACGCGCTCGTCAGGTGGCGCAGGAAACCATGCAGCAAGTACGCGACGCTGTGCACATTTAGCAGACAAGCCTAAAGCCGGCTATGCGGAGACAACGGATGGATTACAAAGCGACTTTGAATCTGCCTCAAACGCCCTTTCCAATGAAAGCCAATTTAGCACAGCGTGAGCAAGAGTGTCTGCAGTTTTGGTATGATATGGATCTCTATGCGGCGCTACGCAAGCACGCCGCCGGCAAGCCCAAATATATCCTGCACGATGGCCCCCCCTATGCCAATGGGCACATCCACGTCGGCACTGCCCTGAATAAAATCCTCAAGGACCTGATTGTCAAAGCCAAACAAATGGAAGGCTACGATGCCGTCTATGTACCGGGCTGGGATTGTCATGGTTTACCCATTGAGCATCAGGTTGATCTCAAGCTGGGCTCCAAACGCCACAAGATGAGCAAGACGGAAATTCGCCAGCAATGCCGCGCCTATGCGCAACGCTTCATTGATATCCAACGTGAAGAATTTAAACGACTCGGTGTGATCGGCGATTGGCAACATCCCTACCTGACGATGGCATACGAATATGAAGCAACCATTGTGCGCCAGTTAGGAAAATTTCTGGCCAATGGAAGTGTCTATCGTGGCGACAAACCGGTCTACTGGTGCGCCTCCTGCGTCACCGCTTTGGCTGAGGCTGAGGTCGAATACGAAGACCACCGCTCACCCGCTATTTACGTTCGCTTTCCCATCACAGCGGAAATTGAAAGCCGCTTCCCAGCCCTGCAGGGCAAGCAGACGTCGGTCATTATTTGGACCACCACCCCCTGGACCTTATTAGCCAATCTGGCGGTCACCTTACACGCTGAGTTTGATTACGTTGCAGCTGCGGCCAAGCAACAGGTTTATATCGTCGCCAAAGAGTTAGCGGCAGCGGTATTCGCCAAACTCGGCATGCCGGATTATCAGGTACTGTTTGAGTTCAAGGGTCGTGAACTCGAACATCTTAAAGCCCGCCATCCCTTTCTGGATCAGGAGTCATTGCTTGCGCTCGGCGCGCACGTCACTCTGGAACAAGGCACCGGCGCCGTCCACACGGCGCCAGGTCACGGGCAAGAAGACTTTGAAGTTGGCGAGCGCTATGGTCTACCCATTTATAATCCAGTCGATGATCACGGCCGTTTCAAACCCGATACCCCATTGGTCGCCGGGCAACACGTGTTTGCCGCCAATGACGTTATCATCGACCATATGCGAAGCAACGGTAGCCTGCTACACAACGAGACCTACGAGCACACCTATCCGTACTGCTGGCGGTGTAAGAAGCCGGTGATTTACCGCTCCACCTCCCAATGGTTCATTTCAATGAGCGCTAATGATCTACGGCAACGGGCGCTAGATGCGGTCCGGCAAGTTGAATGGCTGCCGCCGCGCGGCGAAAACCGCATTTATGACATGATCAGCAACCGGCCCGATTGGTGTATTTCACGTCAGCGCACCTGGGGCGTGCCGATTACGATCATGCAGTGCACACAATGCGAAACCTTTCTGCTTTCGCAAGAGATTGCTGAGCACGTGGCATCCCTGGTCGAGCAAGACGGAGCAGATGTGTGGTTTGAACGCCCCGCTAGCGAGCTGGTGCCGCCCGGCTTCCAATGTCCCCATTGCAGCGCTCGCGACTTCCACAAAGAGTCCGATATTCTCGATGTGTGGTTTGATTCCGGCGTCAGCCAGGCCGCGGTGCTGCAAACTCGACCCGAGCTGCGCTGGCCGGCCGATATGTATCTAGAAGGCAGTGACCAACACCGCGGTTGGTTTCATAGCTCGTTATTAACAGCCGTCGGGACACGCCAGGGCGCACCGTACCACACCGTTTTGACGCACGGTTTCGTCGTCGATGGCAACGGCCGTAAAATGTCGAAATCGCTCGGCAATGTGGTTGACCCGCAGCGTGTAATTAAACAGCATGGGGCTGAGATTCTTCGTCTTTGGGTTGCCCATGTTGATTACCGCGAAGACATTCGCCTATCGGATGAAATTCTCAAACGATTGGTGGAAGCCTACCGGCGAATCCGTAACACCTGTCGGTTTATGCTCGGCAATCTCGGCGATTTCGACCCGCTGCAAGACCGCGTCCCGTACGCTGATCTGCCAGAGATCGACCGCTTTGCCTTACACAAGTTGGCGTTGACAGCGACACGCATCCGTGCAGCCTACCAGGAGCATGCCTATCACACCTTCTACCATACCTTTCATAATTTCTGCGCCGTCGATCTGAGCGCTTTTTACCTCGACGTCCTCAAGGACCGTTTGTACACCTTAGGCACCACCTCGACCGAACGCCGAGCGGCGCAAACGGTGTTGTACGATCACCTTTTCGCCATGGTACGGTTGATGGCGCCGGTTCTGGCCTTCACGGCGGAAGAAGTCTGGCGTTATATCCCGGGCGCTCAGGAACTTGCTGCAAGTGTGCATTTGGCCACCTTTGACAGTGCTTCTCTAGGCCATCTTGATCATGCATTGGCAGCGCGTTGGGAAGGCCTTCTGGAACTTCGCCGTGAAGTTATCAAAGCCTTGGAACTGGCGCGCCGAACCAAGTTAATCGGCCAATCACTAGATGCACAGGTGGACCTGTATGTACCTGAAGATCGCTATCCGCTCGCTGTAGCCTATGCGGATTCTCTCGATACCCTGTTTATTGTGTCGAAGGCCACGCTGGCGACTGGCGAACCACCGCCGCAAGCCGTTGCCAGTGAAACGATTGCCGGCCTATATGTGATGGTAGACAAGGCGCCAGGACAAAAATGTGAGCGCTGCTGGCGCTACCAGGAAGATGTGGGCAGCTCAGCCGACCATCCGCTGGTATGCCAGCGTTGCGCCACCTGCTTACAGGCCCAATAATGCGAAAATGGCAACTTTTTACGCTCTTAGTTGGTGTGGTGCTCATTCTTGACCAGGGCACGAAATTTTGGGTGTATACAACGTTTGAGCTAGGTGACTCACGGCCGATCTTGACCCATTTCCTGAGCTGGACTTATGTGCAAAATCCGGGCGCTGCCTTTGGCCTGCTTAGTCAGCTATCTGAAACCTTCCGTCGATTCTTTTTTCCAATCGTCACGCTGATAGCAGTTGGCGCCTTGACCCTTTACTTCGTTTTCACCCCCCAAGAGCGTATATACACGCTGCTAGGGACCGGTGGTATCATCGGCGGCGCCATTGGCAATGGAATCGATCGCCTTTGGCTTGGCAAAGTCATCGATTTTATTGACATATATTGGTACACGCACCATTGGCCCGCGTTTAATCTGGCCGATAGCGCCATTTGTGTCGGCGTAGGATTGTTGCTCTTCGATGCATTCAGACAACCGTAGCCCACAATCTTACACCCTACGGGTAAGGGACGACGAGGCAGGCACTCGCCTGGATAAATACCTTGTCTCCCGCCTGCTGGATCTATCGCGGTCGCAGCTCCAACGGTTAATCCTCGAAGGCTGCGTCCAAACCTCAGGGCAAACGACCGCGAGTTATCGTGTGCATGGTGGGGACGTCATTACCGTTCGCATTCCTCCCCCACGACCTGCGCGTCCAGTTGCTGAAGCACTGCCCTTGCACATTCTGTATGAGGACGACGACCTCTTGGTCATCAATAAGCCTCCCGGTATGGTGATGCATCCGGCCCCAGGGCACTATGCAGGGACACTGGTGAATGCGCTATTACATCATTGCCAAACCTTATCCGGCATCGGCGGAGAACGGCGCCCGGGTATTGTGCATCGTTTGGATAAAGACACGTCGGGCGTTCTTATCGTAGCGAAACATGACCGTAGTCATCGCGACCTTTCAGCGCAACTCAAAAGCCGCCACATCCGCCGTGAATATCTCGCCTTCATTCGTGGCCATATGGCATCTACGCAAGGCACCATCGACGCACCGATTGGACGCCATCCTCAACATCGTACAAAAATGGCCGTTGTCCCGCAAAACGGCCGCACGGCTCGCACCCATTACGAAAGCCTGGTGACCTGGGGACCGGTAAGCCTGCTGAAACTAAGCTTAGAAACCGGGCGGACGCACCAAATTCGGGTCCACCTGGAACACGTCAGCCATCCGCTAATCGGCGATCCGCTGTATGGTGCCGCAGATTGGCGCCTATCAGGGCATCCCAGACTCGAACGCGTCTTGCGAACCTTCCCGCGCCAGGCCTTACATGCAAAACACATACATTTTCAACACCCCGGCAGCGGCGAGTGGTTGACCTTCAGCGCCCCGCCGCCGGATGACATGGGCAATCTGCTTGCCCTCCTACGCCAAACGTTTGGATCATCTTAACGGCAGCGCAGTGGCCAGCAGGCGACTCACTATTGACGGCAACTGGTAAAATTCGCTAAGGTCGCATAGATAAAGGTACGAGAGCCTAACGAAATCGCCTAATCGCAGGTGTTATATGAGGCGTTTCCGGTTCGTCATTCTGATTTTATGTTTCAGCTTGTGGGCAAGCCTAGCGGTCGCACAGATAACCATGCAGGTCGAGTTGGGCCTGCAGCGGACGGTGCGTCTGGAAAAATGGAATCCGGTCACCGTACAAGTGCACAACACCGGCCCTCCGTTTGTTGGCACACTTGGGGTGCGGGTTTGGCGTGGCAGCGACTTTCGCCAAGATCGGCACGTCATCACGTTTACACGGCCGATTGAACTTCCCTATCGCTCCCGCAAGCAATTCGCCTTTGATGTCCCGATCACCAGTATTACCCATCCGGTTGAGGTCCTTTTGCAGCAAGGTGACCAAGTTCTCGTGCACCAGCAATTCAACCTGCGCGAGGCGCTCAATGCCGAACACATCATCCTTGGTTTAACCCACGATCTCGGACTAGACTTCCTGGCAACGTCTTTCCAACGCCACACGCGAGTTGTCTATTTAGCCCCCCATGATTTACCAAAGCGCTGGGCCGGTTACGATAGTGTTTCTGCAGTAGTGGTCAAAGGGATCTCCTTACACACCTTAACGCAACGGCAAGCTACCGCTTTACGACACTGGATCGCACGAGGGGGCAATCTGGTTGTGGCTGGCGACGCCCATTATGCGATTTTGCAAGAGCCCCTGCTGCGCGGCCTTCTACCGGTCGCAGCAATTGGCGTGCAACAGCTCGCTGGTCTGCCAGCCTTTGCCGAGCATTACGGCATACCGATGCCTGCCACACCGTTGCTGGCAGTACGCTCCAAGCTCTTACATGGGCAGCTCTTAGTCGGCACTGAGGCCCTACCCCTATTGGCTGAACGCAGTTTTGGCAAAGGCCGCGTCATCTTCCTCGCGGTTGATTACGCCGCTGAACCTTTGGCAAG
>JAPULM010000018.1 GCA_027294925.1 bacterium | reverse complement strand
TGGCCAAGTTGCAAGAACGCATTGCGGGCAAAGCGTTCTAGGTGATTATGCCGAGCTTCTATACGGCTACGGTTTGCTTGCCGAGGGCTCGGCGCTGCAGGATCCGATTCGCTACAATCAACTCGTCTCGGAGCTAATGCTGAAGAGCCTCTAGCCGATCGGGCCGCTCAGTTCCTGGACATCTAGGGAAGGTCAACAAAGATTAGACTTGCCAAGAAGCGCGCCGATGTGTAAGGTCAGACATGAAGACCTGTCGAAAGACCTGGACGGATCCGATGTCGTGCGGGTGGCGTGATGTGCAGGGAACATGTGCTCCATTGCTGGTGCCTGGCGCCTTGAGCTTCGGTTTAGACCCAAGAAATTAAGGAAGGAGTGGGATAATGCCTACACGCGTACAGTTTTCTGAAGCAATCGAACCTTTGGTGCAGTTTATCGAGGAAACTGATCCGAGTGAAATCGTCGATCAGGCCTTGACCAAATTACGCCACGGTGTATCCATCCGTACCATGCTCACCGCTTCGGCTCTGGCGGTGACACGTTCCTCCGATCTCCCCCCGGGTCATCATGGCGGGCCCTTGCATCCGCTGGTCGGCATACATGCCTTGCGTCATCTAGTGGATCGCTTAGACGGGGAAGATCGCTTTCTGCCTATTTTGCAACATGTTGCCCTGTCCAACAAGCACATTCACCAGCCGGCTATGGGGCCGTACATGCTACTGGATTTCGAGCCTGTTGACGCTGGTGGTGTCGAGGCCACCAAGGAGGCTTTCTTCACAGCGGTCGGGCGCGGCGAGTCCAATCTGGCCGATCATTATTTCCTTTGGCTGTGGGACAATGTGCCACCGGTCGAGGCCTTCGACCTGCTGCTGACAGTTGCCATTCCCAAAAACGTTTTGGATGATCACTATTTCATCTTTCCGTCCATGACCTGGCGTGCTCTTGACTGGCTGGGGCATGAATATCGTCCCATCCTCATGCGGCCGGCGGTACGCTATGTAACGCGTTATCCTACCCCGCCCGAGATCCCTGAGATTGAAGCACTCCTCGATGAATATCAATTGTTGACTCGCCCGCTGCGTCAGCAAACCGGGGACGATGAAACAGCGACGATCGGTCGCGTTGGTGAAGCCATTGGGCGATGCAGCGACTTTACCGAAATTCCGCCGGCGCTTGCCAAAGCCATGGCAGACGGGCTGTCGATGGAAGGGACGGGGGAAGCTTTATCGATTGGTGCCGCGGGTCTGTTTTTGCGTTCTCTGACTGGCAACCCGATGGATGTACACTTGCATACCAGCGTCAATATACGGCGCTACCTGGTGCAAATGGAGGGGCTGAGCTTGCGTAACAAGCTGCTGTGCTTGCTACTCTGGCATACCGGGCCTGAGGTACGCAATACCCAGACCCGTTTGGCAGCCGCCCCGCAGCTTGATCTGCAAGAAGTGGCGGCCTTGCCCTATCAAACGCAAGAGGAGTTGCTCGATGCCATGCGTGACAGCATCTATCAGCAGCCGCCGACGGATTGGTCAACGGTGTCTAATCTCGGTCAAATGCGGGCCGTGCCAGAGGTTAGGATCCCCGTTAACCTGGCGCACCAATACGTCAATTGTGGCTACGATGAGAAGGCCTTTATTGCTCGTCTAGCCGAGATTGTCTGTCATGATAACTTTACCGAGATGCATGCCTTTAAACACCATCAGGCCATTATCGAAGAGTTTTATAGCACCCGTGAGCCGTGGCGCTGGAGCCATCTCGTGGCTGGCGCTCAAGCTTCGGCGATTTCCTTTGGCAAGAATATGGAGATCTTCGAAGAGGCGATCGAACTCTTGCACGCCTAGAGGCTGACGCACCATCTAGCTTGGAGCCGCTGCTACGGTTGGGGCTCCAAGCCGGCCTGTCTTAGGGTCCTTAGGAGGGCAAACAAACCATGATGCGCAGGCAAGCAGGGTTCACCTTAACCGAACTGTTGATTGGCTTAGCACTTGGTTCGGTAATGATGGCTGCCGTTCTTGGTTTCTACGTTAACCAGCAAAGATATGTTGTGATACGCGAGAAGGTGGCTGCCATGCAACAGTCCGGGCGCATTGGGATGGCCATGTTAGCGCGAGACATTAGGATGGCGGGCTATGACCCGATCAAGACTGCCATTCCGGGCCTTGTCACCGACCTTCCCGCCTATGGGATGCCTGGCTTGCCGATTGATTATGCCGTCAATACGGATATAATTGCCTTTACCATCGATATCAATGAGGACGGGGTGATCGCGTCGGTTGACGCCAACGGCGATAATCTGATCGATGCAGAAGAACAGGAAGAGTTTGCTTATCGGCTTAACAATGATTCACTAGAGCGATTCCAGCCGCCTGAGGGTGTAAATCCAGCTGCCTGGCATCCAGCCGCCGATCACATTGAAGCATTGAATTTTGTTTTGCTTGACGCTGCCGGTAACGTGACGACTGACCCCATTGCTGTCCGTAGTGTCCAAATCACGCTACTTGCTCGTACCGAAAATTCCGATGCGAAATACGTCGATACGAACGTGCCGTATCAAAATCGACAGGGCATCGATATCTGCCCGAGCTGCACTGGGAGCCATTACCGGCATCTGTTGATGTCAACGGTGGTGACGCCGCGCAATCTTGGACTTTAAAACGCCTACCAGCGGCGGCACTTCTACCTTTGTCTTAACCGCCACTTACAGTTCTACCTGCCCTTGAACTGAGCCGGCCGTTTTTCGATGAACGCTTCAGCCGACTCTCTAAAATCCTCGCTCATGTGTAAGCCTACGCCGCCCGTGTAGTAACTGCACTCATCTGCCATGCGGCGTGCAAACCAGCGTGTGACCCGCACATTGGCGCGGACGGATAACGGGGGGTTGGTCATAATTTCTTCGGCCACGCGTTCGGCTTCCGGCACGAACTGACCGGCCGGCGTCAGGCGGTTGACAATGCCAAACTGATGTGCTTCTTCGGCCGAGAAATATCGACCGGTCAAGGCAATCTCGGTGGCGAAACGCCCGCCGCCCCAAAACCAGGTAGTGGCCCAGTGTTGGGCGCCTGCGATGCCACGCTGCACCTCACGAATTTGGAATTGGGTGCCCGCAGCAGCAACAATGATGTCGCATGCCATCGCCAGGCCGAAACCGGCCCCCAGGACATAACCATGTACCGCTGCGATTACCGGCTTCCAGTTTACTGCCTGCCCCATGCCCATCAGGCCACCGGCCGGACGCGCCCCACCCGCGGGTCCACCTAGGCGCTTCATCTCATCTAAGGGCCGCAGTTGGCGTTGCTTGACGTCTGCACCAGAGCAGAAGGCGCGGCCTGCACCCGAGATGATCAGCACGTGCAGATCGTCATCCCGGTCAAAATCTTGGTGTGCAGCAAGCAGCTCGTCTCCCATGGTATCATTATAGGCGTTAAGAATTCTGGGCCGGTTCAGGGTAAGGTGGGCAATTCGATCTTTTTTCACGTACAGAATCGTTTCATACGCCATTGATAGTCGCTCCCTCACGAGTCCATTCAGCTTTCATACTCCCTTACACCTTGAGGGGAGAAGGCAAAAAATGAGCAAATTTTAGTCCAAATGCTTAACATTCAAGGTGACCGTTACCATTTACAACCTCCAAGGCATCATAATCACATGCCTGCACGGTGTCAATGAGTTAGGTTAGAACCACTAGCTAGGCCTTGAGGGGTCAGGAATTTCCGTCAAGTTGCTCTAGGCAAGAGACAGCTGGCCCTGTCACCACAAGAGCCGCAACCGCAATCCATAACAGGGAGACCATCCGATGGCCAAGCGACGCGTTCTGATTACCGGTGCTGCGGGAGAGATCACCAGGCAGCTGCTGCCAGCCTTCCGCGCGCGCTACGAGCTCGTGCTGCTCGACACCCG
>JAPULM010000179.1 GCA_027294925.1 bacterium | reverse complement strand
TTGTCATCCGTTCGGCAGCAATCTCATGGACGGCTAAAAAATCACGCACTGCTTCTACGCGTTGCTGCGACAGACGCATATTATACGGTGCCGATGCGACCCCATCGGTATGCCCAACCAGCTCAATTTGGTAGCTGGGATTGTCTTTAAGCTGTTGCACAATGAGGGCTAGTTCTTGCTCTGCAGCAGGATTCAAGGCCGTCTTTTTATAGTCAAAATGCACCGTAATCTGCTTGCTCTCAAGCGCTGGTACCTCAGTCACGCTCACCTCAGCCTTATCTGAAGCAACTATTTTCTCACCGCCCCCACAGCCGCTCAGGATCGCTGTCAGAGCAATGGCAAACAACATACTGTATCTATTGGCAATCTGCTTAGCTTGCATCGTATTTCTCCCAACTCAGGGAACCAAATATCTCTATAGTTTATCCTTCCTATAATGAAAGCAATGCTCATGCCAGATCGGTAAACCGTTGTGACGTGGGCTGATTCATCTGATACAGCTTTGACAAATGGGTCATCTCTGACCGACGGCATATTGACAGATAGGCCAGGCGAGACCCAAGTTGAGACTGGACAGCGTTGCTTTTCACGACTGTCTTTTATTTACGAAGGACAGCAACAATATTGGCCGGCCGTATCGCATTCGCCAAATTACGGCGTGTATTCTAGCATATTTTACAGTTTCAGGACCGCATCTGGCTCACCCGGCTGCGCGATATAGGTGACCACAACGCCTCGCGCCAGGCGTTGTACCGGGATCTTAAGCAGACGTGTGAAACACCGGTAATACCTGTTCGATGTAGGCTTCAAGAGCATCCCAATCAACCGGTGGCCGAAAGGCAATATTGAGCCCTGGTGTCCCAACCTTGACATATTCGCCGATCCGATCGATCGCCTCCTGAGGCGTCCCGCTGATGGCGCCCTTGCGGCGCTCTTCATCGAACCGTTGTAACTTTTGCCGTCCGGCATTAGCACCGGCCTCATCGGCCCCCATATGGAAGTGGAGATTGACACTACGTGTGATGGTTGACGGATCGCGGCCAAGTTTCTCACAGGCGGCATCAAGCTGCTCCGTACGTTGCTTGTAAACCTCGGGCGATACGTAAGGCAAGTTATAGCCATCAGCATACTGGGCTGCCATGCGTGGGGTACGCTTCGGTCCACGTCCACCAATCCAAATTGGCAGCTTACCGTTAAATGGCTTGGGGGCACACACCGCACCCTGGATGTCATAATAGGCCCCGTTAAAATTCGTCACCGGCTCGTCAAATAATGACTTGATTACCTGCACCGCTTCTTCCATCTGATCCAGACGATCTTTGAGCGGCGGATAGCCATAGCCAAACTCGTGAAACTCTTCCTCGAACCAACCGGCGCCCAAACCCAGCTCACAACGCCCGCCGCTAATATGATCAATAGTCACGGCGGCTTTGGCTAATAAACCAGGGCTACGAAACAAGGTGCAGAATACCAGACACCCCACCCGTACACGTGAAGTCAGAGAGGCTAAAGATGCCATTGCAGCCACCGCCTCGAAACACGGGTCTGTGCGCTGATTGATCGGGTTAGCGTAAAAATGATCCCAAACCGAAATCCAATAAAAGCCGCCCTCGTCGGCCCGTTGCCAAAGCCGATGCAGGTCTGCCATCGATAAATCTTGCGGTCCGGCATGCACACCCAATTTAATGGTCACGACGTTCTCCTTGTAGTTACGCGCTACCTTGCGGCTCCCCACTCTTTAGCGAAAGAGGGGCTTAGCGGCGCTTAAAAAACTCGGAAACTCTGATTAGCAATCATTTCCCAGCCTGACACCCCGGCCAAAGGCTCAGAACATATGACCAACGCCGGATCGTATTTCACCGCCAGCTGAAAATACGCCGGGGTCTCGGCATAAGCGCTATAAACATAAAACTGTCGTCTATCGGTCATAATGATATTCATGGCGCGCACATGGCGGGTTCGCTTATGGATCAACGCCGCACCTTTCTGTAACGCAACCCCCAGGTCACCCCGGTCAAAACGTTTGACCACATTAAATATCTTCTCAGCCCCGATGCGCCCTTCTTCTCTAAGCCGCACCCCTTGCAGTTCACCGTTGAATATAAAGATCGACCGCTCGTCATAAAAAGGCATATTGTTCTCAACCACAATACCTTCATCACGAAAGGCGCTACGGACATGCGCGATGAGCATATCGGAAGCCGGAAACTGCTGTAAATCGTCTTCCCATATCGGCTTAATATTCTTGTAATAAGCCCACTCATCACCTTCAACTCGGTACGCGACACCCCATCCATGTCCCTGATATTCCTTGCTCTGTCGGGCCACCTGGGCAAATGGTTGAAGGTATGATGCCGCCGGAACTTTCACCGCACTACGCATCGCCAAGAGTCGACACATACCAGACTCACTATATTAAAAGGATTTAAGTTCATCAAAACCATGTTTGGCTGTTATGGCATTTATGCGTGTTATTCTGACACCTCTCCGACATCGGAGCAAGCTTATCGTGAGGCTTAAATTAGCCTCACGGATGCTCCAAATGTAACCCCCAGCACTGCTATACAGGTCATCCTATACGTGTTATACTGCCGTTAGCTTGACTGAAAACGGTTGTGGCAACGTACTACCGTTTAAAGGAGTCTTCATATGGCGCAATGCTTTATCTACTCCTGTAGTGTCCTCACCCCTGCGGTATACTTTAGCGCAACGTACGACCATACCGCAGGGCGCCACTCGGTGTATATTCCGATCTTCGCTGCATCATATTCGGTGACCCGCGAAATTACCCCGTAATGCCTCACACGGAAAATCAATATGTCAATAACCATACGCCCAGCGGTGTGGCACGATTTTAATCGAAAAGTCTTTATGTGCGTCGGCGTTCCATACGAAGAGGCCAAACTAGCGGCAGCCGCACGCTTAGAGAGCGCCCTACGTCAGCCGTCGGGCCTGGATGCGTTTGCCGTCCGCCGCTTACAAAATACCGTCCGCCGACTGCAAGATGGCGGCATCAATCCAACCCCCCAACTTAATATTCTGCAGGAGCAAGCTAATATCGCATTATTGGATGGCGATAATGGGTTAGGGCCAGTAATTGGAACACGCGCGATGTCATATTGCCTCGAAAAGGCTAAAGCGCGGGGACTGGCCCTTGTAGGGGTACGCAATGCTACAACGCTGGGCGCCATGTCATTCTATGCGATGCAGGCGCTGCAACATCATGCCATCGGTTTTGTGGCGACCAACACTGAACTCAAAATAGGCCTGCCGCCCTGGGGCGGTGTAACGCCTGCGTTGGGCAATAACCCCTTTGCCATTGCGATACCGATGCAACCAGAACCATCGTTGGTGCTAGACATGTCGGTCATCGCCACGCAACCACAAGACACGTCATCTCACAATGCTAGCTCTTCACGCGCGCCGTTAGGAACAGACTTTCTCTCGCGTCCAATCATTGGCGATCACAAAGGCTATGGATTGGCCCTCGTGCTCGAAGTGCTCACCGGGGTATTAACCGGTGCGGGATTTGGTCAGCAACATGCGCCCAAACGCTTGGCATCACCTGATACAATGCACGACTTAGGCCATCTATTCGGTGTTCTACATCCGGATGTATTTATATCACGCGAAATGTTCTACGAACGCATGCAGCAATTACGACATGAGATCATCCAATCCGAACGTGCGCCGGGCGTGACACGCATTTTCTTGCCCGGCGAAATCGAATATGAACGACGCCTGGACCGTGAACAAAACGGTATCCCGGTACATGATGAAGCGCCTGTCGACCTGCAAACGCTTTGCACAAATCTCGGCCTCAACCTACCATCTTTTGTTTAAACATTTCCCACCGTCTCTATCTCTCGAATAACCGGGGCGCATCGTTTCAAGTTTTTCGGCGATTATGTCGATTTATAAAAGAGGTATAGGTGGGAATTGCTAATCATACCAGATGATGACACCGGAGCTAATGGACGCCAACAACCCACATAATCAAGACATTCTCACAGACTTGGCTCTTGACTCCAACAAGGTGTCAAATCTTTTAGAGCAAACCGACAAGATTCAAAGCACCGTAGATACCATGACCTGATGAAAACAGACACTCACTACGATATCGTTATTGTTGGTAGCGGGCCAGCCGGCCAAAAGGCCGCTATTCAAGGCGCCAAAGCCCAGCAACGGGTGTTAATCATTGAACAAGCGCGACATGTGGGCGGCGCCTGTGTACGTCATGGCACCATTCCCAGTAAAACCCTACGTGAAAGCGCCTTCTCCCTTTACCGGCTTAGACAGCTTTGCCTTGATGGTTTACAATTCGACATTTCCCCTGATCTAAAAGTGGCCCACCTGATGGCCCGTTTGGATCAGGTGGTTCAGGCCCATCAACACTACATGACAGAGCAGCTGCGCCGAAACGGAATCGAGCACCTGCACGGCAAAGCCCGCTTTATCGCCCCGCACGACCTCGAAATCTTATCTCTTCATGGCAACCGTCGACAGGTTAGCGGCAACATTATTATCGTTGCCACAGGCTCACGTCCTCGCACCCCACCAGACGTGCCCGTTGACCACCAGCACATCCTCGATAGCGATTCCATTCTGTCCATGCTTTATGTGCCTGACTCCCTCACCATACTAGGCGCAGGTGTTATCGCGAGTGAATACGCCTCCATCTTTTCGCTGTTGGGAAGCAAGGTCACGTTGATTGACCAGGCGCCATCCCCTCTCAACTTTATCGATCCGGAGTTGACCGCCTGTTTCGTCCGCTGTTTTGAAGCCAATGGCGGCCGCTTTTTAGGACAACGCCAGATAGACCATGTGAGATGGAACGGTTCGACTAATGTCGAAACAAAACTGCAGGATGGCACTGTTATTGAAAGCGACAAATTACTATGCGCCTTGGGGCGGCTGGCCAATACAGAGAACTTGAACCTGACTGCTGCTGGCCTGCAACTCACCGAGCGTGGGTATCTCGCCGTCGATGCCCATTGCCGCACTTCAGTCCCCCATATTTACGCCGCAGGGGATGTGATAGGACCGCCGGCATTAGCCTCCTTTTCAATGGAGCAAGGTCGTCGTGCCGTCTGTCATGCCTTAAACATTCCCCTCAACAGTCCACCAGAGCTAATTCCAACAGGCGTTTATACGGTGCCGGAAATATCCTGTATTGGCCTGAGTGAGCAGCAAGCCGTAGAGCGGTTCGGCGCCGCTCTGATCGGACGGGCTTATTTTTCAGAGTTAGCACGTGGACAGATTATCGGCGAAACGGACGGCATTCTCAAATTGGTCACTGATCCTCAAGGTAAACGCCTGCTCGGTATACACATCGTCGGCAGCGGTGCAACCGAACTGATTCACGTGGGTCAAATGGGACTCTTGGCAGGATGTGATATCGACACGTTTGTTGACGACATTTTTAACTTCCCAACGCTAGCTGAAGCCTACCGCATCGCCGCCTTGGACATTGTAAAACAGCGCCCTGTGCCGGCATCGATTACCAACGCCAACCATGCTAACCGACAGAGCGGGTCATCAACAACACCTATTAATGATGCCTCAACAAGTGTAACACCCCTGTGGGCCCAAACCGGCAAATGACTCAGCACCAGTCACTGGCCGTCGATATTATGTATGATCAGCCGGATTGTCCGACCAATCGCGGCATTTGCCTGCCTGCCAAACAGCAGGGTACTACTGACGCTTACGGTTCACAAAATCCAACATCATGCGGCGGGGTTCATCGCTACGATAGGCGTCGACATAGGCTTGAATACCTGCCCGCGCGCCATCGGTGACCGACATCCGATCCCAATCGACAATCAAGCGCTTCTGAATCCGAACCGCCCGTGGGCCACAGGCCAATATCGAATCAAGCCAACCTTCCACCTCGGCATCGAGCCGGCCGTAGGGCACCAAACGCTGCAGATAACCTATACGATACGCCTCCTCAGCATCAATGTGATCACCGGTCAACACCAGTTCACAGGCTTTACCCCAGCCCACAAGACGCGGCAGGGCAGAAGCTTCCATGCCGGATGGAATGCCAAAGCGGACTTCCGGCATACCGAATCTGGCGTGATCGGCTGCCACCCGCATATCAGCACATGCCGCGATTTCCATCCCAGAGCCAAAACAATAACCGTTAATGCGAGCGATCACCGGTACGGGAAACGTTCTTACCGCATCACAGACTTGATGGGTCTTCGTTGCCGATGCTTCCGCCATGGCGAGGTCAAACTCGGCCATCTCGGCAATATTGGTACCGCCCACAAACGATTTATCGCCACTGCCGGTCAACACCACAGCACGTAGCGATTCGTCATGCCTGAGTTCGGTCATGACTTCGATGAAACGCTCTTTGCCGGCGATGTCCAACGCGTTACGTTTCTCCGGATTGTTGAAGGTCACCCAGACAATTCGTCCTTGTTCACCGCGGTCGTCAAAGCGAAGGAGAATGAGCTCCTGCTGCCCACCGCCTACAGGTTGTGTAGCCATCAACACCTCTCCCCTCTTAGGGTCAGGAGCTTGTCGACTGCCCCTTCGACCACAGTGCCTTTGAAGAAATCAGGATTCATCTCGGCTATTATACAGCAGCTATCACCATTCATCTTGAATTAAAGAAGAGGCAGCGGACGTTCAGGCGCAGGGTCATAACCCCTTCTCTGTCAGGCTAAAGCCTGTTCTTTCAACTTGCGATGGAGCGTCTTGTAGCCGACTTTTAAGAATTTTGCCGCCGGGCTCTTATTATCTGTTAATTTCTGTGTAGTTCTGTTTCGTGCCTCTATTATCTAAAATAACCTATGAATTACACATCACAAGGTGATTCATTATCGATCTAATGGTTTTCTCCCTGCCTAAGATTTTTAATAAAAATGTTACGCTCATATCGCTTTGTGGTGGTGGCGATTGCTACGAATACGGCAGGTTTAGAAGTGGTCGAGCCGTTCGCCCGCAAGTTTGAACTCACTTTTCCTATTTTGTTAGACTCGGATCAAACGGCTTCCAGCCTATATGGTGTTCGAGATCTGCCGGTATCATTTCTACTCGATCCTCAGGGCAAGGTTATCGCGGCAGCCAAAGGCGAACGTGATTGGTTTTCAGAGCAGGCACTGTCCTATATGCAAGAAGTGCTCAACGTGGCGCCGCAAACACAGCCATAAGAGGGAGACAAACTGGTATGGTTCTCCGCAGACGTCACCTGAGTAACCTGTATCGATTAGGCTTAGTCGGGATGCTTTTGGTCATGCTTTCCGTTACCTGGGCACAACCTAAAGACCCCGTGATTGCTACCGTCAATGGACATAACATTCGCCTTTCCTATGTCTATGGTAAGATTGAATCATTATCCCTCGGCGAACAGATTGACGTGCGGGCGCAGCTACAAAGCTTTACCGACTCTGTCATTCAGGAAGAAATTCTGTTCCAATCCATGTTGCGCAGTAACTTCCTGGCCGAGCCGGAACTACGCGAACAAGTCAAAGCTACGGTGGTGGAATACCTGATCCAAAAGTATGTGCAGGACCGTATTGTAGCGTCCGAGGACGCCATTCAAGCTTACTACCAGGACAACGCCAGTACAGATCTGAGGCGAGGATGTGCGCGTGCGGCACATTCTACGTCCACAGCGTCGGGAGTGTGAAGCCCCTCTCAATCAAATCGATTCGGAAACCGCGTTTATTGAGCAGGCTAGATTGCACGCTATCGATAAAACCACGGCAGCATCGGGGGGTGATTTAGGCCGGTTTATGCGTCATCCGGGACCGCTTGGGTCTGAACAACAATGGTTTGATATGCGGCTGGGCGACAGGCGCATTTTTGAATCGTCCCAGGGCTGTCACCTGGTCCGTCTGATCGAACACGATATACCGCCGCTTCCGCCTCTCGCACAGGTTCGAGAGCGCATCCACTTCCTGTTACAACGTCATCAGGAGATCACCCTGCTACGCGGCTTGATCGAACAGCGGACACAGGGCATGATAATCGAGCGCCGGCCGGCCGTTTCCCAATAACATGACGCGATATTACGGAGACGTCGCCACAATTGCATGATCGCGCGCGCCGGCCACGGCAATGGCCTCAATCTCAATAAGGGCGCCCTTCATCGCCAAACCGCCACCCAACGTCGAGCGCGCCGGATAAGGTGCGGTCAAAAACGTTTTGTACACCTCGTTGTAAACGCTGTAATGACGCCAGTCGGTCAGCATCACGGTCGTTTTGACAACATCGGCCATATCGAGATCAGCCAGTCGGAGAATGGTTTGCACCTGCGTCAGGGCCTGTTGCGTTTGGACACCAATATCGCCAGGTCCAACGAGACGACCGGCGGGAGTGACGCTGAGCTGCCCCGAGACAAACATTAAATCACCGACGCGGACGCCGTGCGCATAAGAACCGGCAGCCGGCGCCAGCGCCTCCGAATACATCACATCATGGCGCCGTTGCCGACTCGAGCGTCCGATTTGCGAGGCCGATGCATCAACCGTTAAGCGTGAGGCCCCCAGAGCTGCAATGGATTCGATCTCAATAAGCAGCCCTTCACGTCCAAGCCCGCCTTGCAATGTGGCACGCGTCGGGAAAGGCGCGCGGACGTATTGGGTATATATCTCGTTATAGTCCTGGTAGGCATGCCAATCGGTTAGCGTCACATCGGTCTGCACCAGATCGTCCATCGATCCCCACACTTCCTGTAACACCGTATCCATGTTAGCAAACGTCTGTTCCGTCTGCGCTCGCATATCGCCGTGCCCAACCAGGTCGCCGCTCTGGTCTTGTGCCGTGAAGCCCCTTAAGAAGAGAAGATCACCAACCAGAATGCCACCCTGGGCGTACGGCCGTCGCAGCGGTGGCAAAGCGTCCGACTCAATCAGCCGTTTGGACTGGTTGACAATTGCAATCGCCTCGATTTCAACCAGGAGGTCTTCCACAAAGAGACTTTGCTGGAGCGCTGCGCGCGCCGGGCGCGGCGTCTGAAAATGTTCGCGGTACACGCCATCAAACGTCTCGTCGAACGAGCGCTGACCAGGCTGCGCCGGACGGCAGTGCTGTGGCACGAAGGCTCGAACTTTGACAATGTCTTGTAAATCGCTATCGAGAAGTTCTAACGCGGTCGTCATATTCGCAATGGTCTGTGTACATTGCCCGACCATATCAGCCCGTCCCGAGATACGGCCAGGCAGCCGACCTTGCGCGTCAAACCCCACCGTGCCGTGTAAAAAAATCATCTCACCCACCCGCACAGCATGGCTGTATGGACCATAGACAGGGTAAAGCTTATCCGAGGTAATCACTTGTTTTGGCATACTTATCTTCCTCATCTATCGTGTATGTGCGCCTTAGCTCCACTACCCCGGTCACGAGCGGACAGTAGAGGAAAAACGGGCTGCCCCTCAACTATTACCGCAAGGCCTGCAGGGTCAAGGGCACGGTTAGATAGCTGTCGTCTCGCAGGATGGTAAGCACAACGGT
>JAPULM010000178.1 GCA_027294925.1 bacterium | reverse complement strand
CGTCCATCCCAAATCGTAACAGGTTTCAATGGCCTCGACCGGGTTGCCCCACTCAACCTGTCGAACATCCTTAAAATCCAACTTCAGTGATCTCCATAAATAATCCGATGCGGATGATTCTCAATAACCGAGATTCCTCGGAACCCTGGGAAGGCGACCATCTTGGTTGCGCTTCGCCTCCCACTGCGGTACGCGCGTGGAACTCCTGGATGAGCAAATCGGCCAACGTCAATACCACATCGGGGCTTTTTGCACCGTTGTACGGTCACCCCTATTCCTGCTCCAGAAACTCCTGCACAAAGTGGGTCATCGGTTCTTTGTCGTAGAGCATATTCAGCAAGACCACGTTGCGGAAACGGTCTCCCTGGAAGAAACGCTCGTATAACACCTGTCTCGACCCAAAGGCACTGCAGCAGGTGTCCCACGCCAGGCGGAAGATCTTGATGCGCTTTTCTGCCGACGCTGTGTCCGTCTCCAGGTAGCGTTTGATCTCGGCAGCAAGCGGGCCGTTGAGGTCCGCTTCCGTCGGGATAGCCATAAGGCTGCTGGAGCCGAGGAGGTGGAGAATCTCCGTCATCCTAGGGTACATACGGATGAACAACTGGCGGGCCACCATCAGAGGCATGGCGGCCGGACTCATGACACCCCACTGATCGATTGCGGCGTCAGCCTCCGCAGCCCGCAGACAGGCTTTCGTCACCTCCAGGTTCTCGATAATCTCAGCCGTCATCTGCTGTACCTGTGGCAACTGAGCGGAACCTAGGGTCTGCACCATGAGGTTGGCCAATCCGAGGATAAACTCGCATTTGACCACATTCTTGGTGACCACCTGATGGCCCGAGTGCACATACTGAAAGGTGCGAAGCGACATATTATTGCACAGATCCACGTCTCCCAGCAAGAAGACTCGTTGCCAGGGTACCAGGACATGGTCAAACAACGCGATGGCGTCCATCTCTTCGAAACGGGAACCCAAAGGGTGGTCAAAGCGCGAGCGCTCCAAGTCAAAGCTTTCCCGGCAAAGGAATTTGAGGCCCGGCGTATTACAGGGGATAGCGAAAGCGAAAGAGGTTCGTTCCGGCGCACCGCCGGGGAGGCGATGAGACCTGGCAGGATAGACGGCAATCTCATCAGCCAGAGGGAGGGTGGCAAGGACTCGGGCGCCATCGACCACGATGCCGGCGTCAGTTTCTTGTACGACTGACAGAGCGATATCTGTGGTGTCATCCAACAGCCCAGCCTGCGGCGAACGGCTGCGTTGCATATTGACCAGGGTATGGGTCAGGACGAGATCGTTCTCTCGGATGTGTTCATAGTAACGCTGAATGTTCTGTTTAAACTCCGGACGATTCTGGGCAAAGTAGTCCCCTGCCGCGGCCATAGCCATAAAGCTGACATTGAGGAAATCGGGCGTCCGACCCATCATACCGCAACTCACCCGCGCCCAATGCCTCATCATGGTGTGTCGCTGTTCCAGATCATGGCTGGTCTGCGGGGTAATAAAGGAGAGACCGACGCGGTCGCCGGAGGTCGGCGACACATAGGTCATAACATCCCGTAGTGTTGGGTCGTGTTGCAGATCGTAGAGTCTGGCAACGGTGTGCACCCCGTTGCGTAAGCCGGGGTGGGTGGTGACGTCTTTGACCTGCTCGCCATGCATGTAAATGTTCGGGGGACACTCCCGTAGCCCTGCGATGTACTCTGCACCTGTTCTAGCTGGCATACGCTCTTCCTTCTTATCTCGTCTACCCTCTCCTGCCCGCATCAGTTGGCGAACGCGTTCGTTGTAAAACCCATCATAGCAGACTTGAAGGTATCATGTCAGGGGTGTTGCATGGCCACGTCGAATGACGCCGGTGGTGATGGATTCAAACCCTGAGAAAACAGGCAACAGCCCAGGTGGGGGATCATGTTGATGTGGTTGAATAGAAAGGGACATAAAATTAAGCACCAAGGGAGGTACTGGACAGGCGATGCAGATCGGAGTATGGTATGACGCCTGAAGGAGCACAACGATTCCAGCCCCTTGTGGGCAGCCGATGCACGACTTTAGGAAATGGTAACAAAACCAGGAGGAAATATGGCAGAGATTGATGGTGGGCATCTGTTCGCTAAGGCCCTCAAACAGGAAGGCGTGGAGTACGTTTTCACACTTAATGGCGGTCATATTTACAACCTGTACGAGGGTTGTGCCGATGAGGGCATAAAGCTCATCGACTTTAGACATGAGCAGGTTGCGGCTCACGCCGCTGAAGGTTGGGCGAAGGTGACCGGCAAGCCCGGCGTTGCAATCGTCACGGCTGGTCCAGGGGTAACAGATGCTGTTACCGGTGTGGCAAATGCCTACCAGGCGCCTAGCCCAATGATCATGGTGGGCGGCAACGCCGGCATCTCCGATCACCTTAGGGGTGGTCTGCAGGACTTCGATAGCGCCACTTTTCTTAAACCAATTACCAAGTTCTCAGAGCAGGTCAAAAGAGTCGAACGCATTCCCGAATACGTCGCTAATGCCTTCCGGGCCGCGACCAGCGGCGTTCCCGGACCGGCTTATCTGGAGATCCCGATCGATATCGTAAATGGCGTCGTCGACGAAGCAAAGGTCAGGTATCCCAAGAGATACCGGACCGAGGCGCGTGCGTACGGCGACCCTGTTTATATCCAGAAAGCGGTCGATATCCTCAAGAACGCCGAGCGGCCGATGGTTCTGGCCGGCTCCGATGTCTGGTGGTGCGGTGCGGCTGAAGAACTACGTGAGTTCGTTGAGAGAATTGACGCGCCGGTATTCCTCAATGCAATGGGCAGGGGAAGCATCCACTCCAGTCATGCGAACCTGGGCAGCCTGGGACGACGGTATGGTCTGGTTAAATCCGATGCGGTTATCCTCATTGGCACGCCCATTGACTTTAGACTGAGCTACGGTGAGGCAAGACTATTTCCTCAAGATCCCAAACTGATCGAAATCATGATGGATCCCACCAAGATCGGTCTAAATCGTGATGTGGACGCGGGGATCGTCGGCGACGCCAAGGCGGTGCTTTCACAACTTATGGAGGCCCTTAGTGGCTCCGATTATCAATCAAAGGGTCGGTCATGGGTAGAGGAAGTGATGGCAGAAGACCGCGCCCTAAAAGCAGCAGACGAGGCGTTTCTTAACAGCGATGCCAATCCGATTCATCCCATGCGGCTGTGCAAAGAACTCAGAGACGTACTGGATGAAGACGCAACTGTTATCGGCGACGGCGGCGATATCGTAACCTTCGCAGCTAGGGTACTGAAGATTAATAAACCTGGCCACTGGCTGGATCCGGGGCAGTTTGGTTGCCTCGGCGCAGGCAGCGGCTTTGCGGCTGCAGCCCAGCTTGCCAGACCGAATAAGCAAGTTTGTATTGTGTACGGTGATGGTGGCTTTGGGCTGACCGGATTTGACGTTGAAAGCTACGTTCGTTTTAAGCTACCCATCGTATCGGTGGTTGGTAATAACGGCGCTTGGAACCAGACTACTCAGGGTGTTAAGCGGCGGGGCGGCAGGGCGCTGGCGACGTATTTGTCTCAAGATACCAACTATGCCAAGATCATGGAGGGCATGGGGGGACACGCAGAGCGCGTTACACAACCTGGTGAGATTCGCCCGGCTCTGGAGCGCGCATTCGCATCCGGCAAGCCAGCCTTGCTGGATGTCGTCATTGACCCCGATGTCTCCTATGGCTTGATGGGGGGACGCTCGAGAGAGCAACGGCAGTATTAAGTGCCTAGACGTAACTACTCAGCCACTAAATAGAGGTCATAAAGACATACTGACCACAATAGATAGTGATTTCATCTGGAAGCGCAAAACTAATGTCTAGATAAAGTGACAATCCGAGCATGAAAATACCTTTTTGGATTGGCTAAAATGCCCGATTTAGCAATAGAGCCACAATAT
>JAPULM010000177.1 GCA_027294925.1 bacterium | reverse complement strand
ATGCGGGCAGGCGCCATGGCAGTCAACGGCATCACCGACGCCATGTTGACCGACGCACCACTTTTTCATGAGCTGATTCCGCACCTCGGCCCACTCTTGCACAATGCCGTATTCGTGGCCCACAATGCGTCCTTTGACATTGGATTTTTACGCCACGAATTTGAACTTGCCAAGCAGACGTTTACCGCGCCGACAGTGGTTGACACACTGGTGTTGGCGCAAGCGCACTATCGTTTCTCGCACAATAGCCTGGAAGCCATTGCCACTGCGCTCGGCCTGCCCAACGATCTTCGACACCGAGCAATGGCCGACGTCCAAACCACCCAACAGGTCCTACAACGCTTTATTGATGACATGCACGCTAAGGGACCCGTTGTCTTGGCGCATTTAATGTATCCGGCCGATCGCCGCTCGGTTGCCGAGTTGGACGTCTTGACAACAACGATGTGCGATGCCTTGCAAAGCGGAAAATTATTACATTTGCACTATCAGGCAAGCAATGCGCAAGAGACAGCGAGAGTCGTAGAGCCCCTCGAAGTATCGTATCAACGCGGGCGAGGTTATCTAAGAGCCTTTTGTCACTTACGGCAAGAGGAACGTAACTTTCGTTTTGATCGCATCCGCACCATTCGAGTCGTCACAGAACCTTAAGAGGCAGGCCACGTGTCGATTGCGGACCATCCTCTTGCCCGTCCCGCGGCTGAATCAACTGCTCCATATCGGCGTTGCAAGATGGCGCTGTACCAAAAACCTTGCGCCACACCGCTGGACTTTCCATACATAGATAAATCGGTGTGTTCGGCATGTAGCGTCGAATCCAGCTCACCATTTTGGTGTACATCTCGGTTCGCAGCGGTTTAAAGTAACGCATTTTGCCATCTGCCCCTGGCAACAGCTCAGCTGACATCAGGCGGTTCTTCGGAAAACGCGCCTGCACCACAGATTTCAAAGCGGGTTCAAAGCGTAAGCTGCCCATACTGATATAGGCGACGTCATCCGAAGACACCGCACGACATACCTGCTCGACAAACGGTTCATAATCCGCTTCCCAGGCTGGATAATAAAGCAACGGGTCAAAATGCAAACCAATTTTATAACCTGCGTCACGACAACGCTGGGCGGCTCGCAAACGGGCCGCGAGGGATGCCGTTTTATGTTCCTCGCGTTGCACCACCGACTCTGGATTGAGAGACCACGAGACCATCACCCGCCCTTGCGGCTGCAAATCAAGCAGTTGATCAACCAAATCGCTTTTGGTTTTGAACTCAAACAATACGTTGGGGAACTGACGCAAGAATGGCACCAACAAACCTGACAGACCCGTTAAAGGGTCAAGGGATAGGCTATCGCTAAATTCGCCCGAACCAATCCGCACCAATTGTGATGGTCGGGCCAACAACACGGCGGCAAGCTCATCAAATAGCTGATCAACATTGGCATAAACCGTCAGGTACGGCATATTGACGTAGTTTTGCAAGTAGCAGTAGGTACAGTCATAATCACAGTTATAGACCAGGTCCACGATCATATAACCACAACATAGCTGACTGTCCGGACTACTACTGGTGGAGCCGGGGCAGTCGCGTACAAAACGCCCCTTCTGCGCCGTGACATAAAGCTGTTTCTTGGATGCCGTCATCAAGGCGCCCTGGGTGTCAAAAGCAGGTGTCGGTGGCGGACCGTCGATAATATCAGTCGGCACATCCGGCAATTGACGCAGCACATTAGCCGTCACCGGGCTATCTTGAACCTGACGCTCTATCCAGATTTGTTCGGGTCGGTACAAGCGACGCATGGCATGCCTCGAAAGTTCAAATGAATATGTAGAAGATTACAATACAATATTGCCGATCACAACCCGATTGTTCACTTATCACTATTCGGCAATCTCCAAAGGAGCGGACGCCATGCAGACGAAGAACACCAACCCATCTCGACATCTCCAGGGCAAAGAGGCCTCGGCCATCATTGAACTTTATTTCGACCTTTGCCATTTAAAGCAAATCTACCGCCAAGGTTGGCTGCAACACGGTATTTCACCTCTACGCTGTGAAAGCGTCGCCGACCATTCCTTTGGCGTCGCCATGCTGGTGATGTTTCTAGCTGACCAATACGCGCCTGAGCTTGATATGGCGAAACTGTTGCGTTTATCCCTGCTACACGATTTTGGCGAAATTGATGCGGGCGATGTGACACCGGCTGATGGTGTTTCGTCCGCTGAGAAGGTACAGAGCGAACATGCTTCCGTCCTACGCGTTCTACGCCGCCTACCTGAGCAAGATCGCTATCTGGCCCTATGGCATGAATACGAAGTAGGCGTGACTCTGGAGGCGGGCTTTGTCCGACAGGTCGAAAAACTTGAGATGGCCCTGCAAGCCAGCGTCTATGAGCATCAGAAATTGGCTGAACTTGGTGCGTTTTTCGCCTCTACCAAGACAGCTCTAGATGATGCTCAGTTACTGACGATTCTCGCCGCAATCGACGCGTTGAGGGGTGAAACGGTTTCGAAGATCGTTCCTCACCCTCGCGATAACGGTTGATCTCTTACCCCCTCTGGAGAAGGTCATCACCCCAGTGGATAATCCGCCTTCAGTTGGCAAGAGCCGACTTGTCAGCGCCACGCCCTTTTTCTATGGCTGGGTCATCCTCGCGGCCGGGGTGCTAGGGTTGTGCATGACCAGCCCTGGGCAAACCTACTCGATCTCCATTTTCATCGAGCATTTCATCAACGATCTGGGTTTGAGCCGGTCGATCGTCAGTACCCTTTATATGGTGGGCACACTGACCGCAAGCTTTGTCTTGCCGGTGGTTGGCCGCTTGATCGATCGCCGCGGCTCTCGCCTCATGACAGTGATTATATCCCTCGTGTTTGGGCTGGCCTGCCTGTATATGGGACTGGTGCGCAACGCACTGATGTTGGGAATTGGATTTTTCGCGCTGCGCACCCTGGGGCAGGGCAGTTTGAGCCTAGTGAGCAAGCTCGTGGTGAATCAGTGGTGGGTGCGGCGGCGCGGCTTTGCCATCGGGGTAGTTGGCATGACCTACGCCTTGATTGGCCGGGCCGGGTTTCCGGTCCTCATTAACTGGTTGATCCCCATGATCGGTTGGCGTGGCACCTACGCGCTGCTGGGGCTGATGCTGGTGCTCGGGATGGCCCCGGTAGGCTGGTTGTTGGTGCGCAACCAGCCTGAGTCGTATGGCTTGCGGCCCGATGGCGAGGCCCCTATCGACCGAGAGTCCGAGTCCAATCCCGCCCCGTCGTGGTCGGAAGATCATTGGACCCTGGCCGAGGTTTTGCGTGCCCCAGCGTTCTGGATTCTTGCCGCCGGGTTCTCCTCCATAAGCATGTTGAGCACCGGACTCACCTTTCACCTTGTCAGTATATACGTGGACAACGGATTAACGCCGACCATCGCCGCGTCGGCGTTTGTGCCGATCGCGATTACCTCAGCGGTGGCGCAATTGGGCTGCGGCATGCTGCTCGACCGAGTGCCGGCTCGATTTCTCCTGGCACTGTCGTTGGTGATGCATGCCATCCTGCTGGTGGGTGCACCGTACTTACGAACGGTCCACTTGGCGTTGGGATTTGGCGTTTTGATGGGGGCCGCTGGGGGCTTGCAACAGACGATTTCGAGCTCCATCTGGGCGATGTATTTTGGCCGCCGTCACCTGGGGGAGATTTCCGGGGCGACGACAACGATTTCGATGGCGTCTTCGGCAATGGGACCCATGCT
>JAPULM010000176.1 GCA_027294925.1 bacterium | reverse complement strand
GCCTGGAGTGGGAACCACACATGCCACGGCAAACGGGAGGTCATTCGTTTCATTTTCTGCTTTGATTTTTTCCTGCTGTCTGTGTTCGCCTGCCCTATGCTGTCATGGCCTCTGTGTATGCCAACAGGTTTATCTGCCCTGCACACCGAAGTCAAGCGGAGAGGCTCAACAAACGCTGTTTTCCACACCTGGGGCTACGCGCAATTGGCCCAGGTATCTTTGTCATGACGCACTTACCGCGCTGCAATTCAGGGCTGTGGATGGTGGGCCATGTCTTCGTGGCGCTTGCCGGACACATCGTTCGCACTATAGGCGTACCCCATGACTTTCCTGCCAACTTGCCGCAGCATCGGCGCGGGTACAAAGACCCAAAAAGAGCACACCATCGCAAGGGTAAAGAAGGTCACGTTCTGCATCATAATGGCGATACCGATATGCATGCTGGCCAGGGCTATAGTGATGAGGAGTCTCGTTGGCCGAAACCAGACTAAGAGTGGAAACGACCCCTCTACGAGGATCGTGCCGTACGTCATAACCTTAATGAGGAACGGGCTATAAAACAGGGGGAACGACGGCCAGCGGGCCCACAAATTACTGTGGGTGGCCCAATACATGGCGGTGCCATCGAGCCAGGCCACATCGTCTACCAGTTTATAGGGCAGGCTGATGGCATAAATCAAGGCAATATTGATCTGCATCAGCCGCACGGCCCAGATGGTTGGCGCTGTCGGTGTGAAAGGCGTCCCCTCGCGCTCGGCCTTGCGCCGCTTGCGGTAGCTGTCGATCGACAGGGTGGCATTGAGCGGCGCGAAACAGCAATAGAGCAGGAGCATCCGAAAGACCAGGTCCTCGCCGTTGACGATCATAAGGTTGCGGTGGACCATAGACGCGATCAGCACGAACAAGACGACGGTGCACAGTCGGGTTTGATACCCGACGGCGAAACCGATCGCAGCCAAGAAGCCGAGCCACCACCACACGCCGAGGGGCACGATGCCCTCCGTCCAGTGATAGATAAGACTCCAGCTGATGTGCGGACGTTGGGGAGCAAACGCGCTCAGTGACAACATACCGTCGGCGGCAAAAAAACGTTCCCAGTTGGGAAAATTGGCGATGAAGTAGACGATCAGAAGAAGGCCGAGACACAGGCGAAAGACGCTCACTGAAAGCGGATCAAACGGGGAAAACCAGATCCGGTTCCAGCTGCGGCGTATGGCTTTCATGATGTCGGCTCCTCACTCCTGCTGTCACGACAAGGAACGACCTGGTACACCCGCTGGTAGGATGGCCCATCGAGGTGGGCGCCAAGTTCGGCCGCCTTCTCCAGTGGATACATGCGTTGCCAGTGAAGCTCATAGACAATCGACGCGATCTGCGTCCCATCCCGGCTGGGGAACTGGCGGCACAAGTAATACGCGTAAGCCCTACGGTACGTTGGCCGGAGGTAGATGTTCAGATAAAACTTGCCCTCTTTGAAGTCGAATAGAAGGTTCTGCCACACTGTCCTGGGAGCTTGCATCGCGAGCGGCAAGACGACCTCCTCGGCATCGTCGTACCGGGCCTTGATGACGTACCACCAGTTGAAGCGGGGTAGTCGGCCAAACATCTGCCAGCGGTTATCCAGACCCACCAGATGGGCATAGCGTTGCACCAGCCAGCTGCTGTAATGCAGTCGGTAGGCGGTAGTCGGTCCCACGTGCCTGTTCATGGCCGCATTCAGGCGTCTGCCCAGGGGGACAGGCATATTCATGAAGGGCACGGTAAACAGGATCAACACGATAAAGGCTGAAAGAATGACCTTCTTGGCACTCGCGAGCTTTTTCATAGCCGCACCACATCCGTGTTACCCTGCACCTCGTGGACTGGAGCCGGAAAGCTGGTCTCGCAAGCGCCGCACGACCCACAAGAAGCGGCGCAACACGAAGTACAAAGGAAACAGTCGATCCGGTAGGCGAAGCAGACGATAGTCGTCAGACCAGAGCAAATACACATACGCGTTGTGCCATTTGTACAGTAATCGTTCAGACAAGTCCAAGTATACACTTTTTGTGCTGATGGTCAATGAAATGTGAACAGTAAACGCCGGTTCCCCAGCCATGGGATACGTGGATCAACACCAGCATTTTTGAGTTTGGTATCGAGGTTGGTCAGGATCGCCGCCGCCGCGGCTTCGTGCTCGACCCCGTAGATGCTGGCCTCGATGAGGTTGCCGCGCAACTGTACCCGTCCCTGGGCCCCGTCGACGAACTCGCGATGGATCAGTTCCTGGGTCTTCTTCTGATAGGTGGCCCGAGGTCATGACGGAAATTGTCCACCACATGGAACTCGAGGAGACGGAGCGCCAGCATGGTTTGAATGGCGTTGAGATTGAGGGACGGGAGATGGTTCACCCCCAGGAAGGCGTTTTCGGCAAAGAAGTTCTCAATGCGCCACCGTTTGGTGTAGGTCGGCATGGCGGTGTCGGCGGTCATGTCGCACGCCGGGGTGATCAGCGCGAAGTACGTGCCATTACGCCGCTTCTTGCAGCATGCGCAGCGGGCCATCGAAGTCCGTCATCGTCGTGTAGACGGCCGCCACGTGGCCCCAGACGCTCTGGTCATACTGCTCTAGGGGGACGGCCTCAAGCTCCACGAGGCGTTTTGGCGACGACTTGACAGGCTTCAGGACCGAGACCCCATACTGAGTATGGAATTCCTGGATCAGTTGCCCGCAGTACCACTCCTTGTCCTCCACCAGGAGGAAGTCCTGACCCGGGATGGCGCGCGTCAAACTGGCCAAGCGGCGGGTGACTTGGGAGACGGCCGTACCGGAGTAGGCAGCCGGGGCGGTGAGGGGCTTCTTTGACGCCTGGTCCTTGGTATAGAAGGTGCGGATCGCCTTGCCGTAGTGGGCCTCCTGGGTGATAAAGGAGTATTTCATCAAAAATCCGAAAAAATTTCCCTTTTAATCTTATCTTATTCAATAATTTCCGGGCCGGGCAAAAAAAATCCCCTCCGATGTGCATTTTTTCCTTGACAATATTGCCCAGTAAGGATTATATTTCATATATTACCAA